>NZ_JBHVEG010000031.1:0-51316 GCF_042802395.1 Promicromonospora sp. NPDC057488 | reverse complement strand
GCTCAGGTCCCTCCGGGGACCTGAGCGTCTGACACGTTCTAGTAGACGACGACCGGCGTGCCCGACGGGGCGCCCCAGGTGTCCCAGATCCAGTCCATCGCGCTGTTCGACACCCGCACGCAGCCGTGCGACGCAGGGAACGCCGGCACCGACGCCGAGCCGTGCACCGCGATGCCGCCGGTGAAGAACTTGGGCCGCCACATGTCGCCGAGCTCCAGGCCCGACGCGTACATCCGGTTCTCCTCGCGGTAGACCGCGAACGACCCGCGCGGCGTGTACGCCGTGTAGGTGTTGCCCTTGGCCTGGTACGTCTCCCCGTTGCCGGACGACGCGTTGATGACCTTGACGACCTTGCCGTTCTCGACGGCGAGCACGAGCTGCCGGTCGATGTCGATCTCCAGCACCTTGCCCGACGACGTCTGCGCCTTCGGCACCACGCCCTTGTCGGCCGCGGACTGCGTGGCGTCACCCACCACGCCGTCCCGGTACAGGCCGCCGGCCTTCTGCAGCGCGAACACCGCCTGCTGCGTCTCGCCGCCGTACGCCTTGTCCACGGAGGTCACGAAGTACCCGAGGTCCTGCAGCCGCTGCTGGAGCTTGCCCACGCGGGTGCTGGTCTCGCCGTACTCGATGTAGTCGGGCTTCTCCGGCTCGTCGTCCTTGCCGCCCTTGCCGTTGTCCTTGTCGTCGGACTTGCCGTCGCCCTTGCCCTCGTCGGAGCCCTTGCCGGAGTCGCCGTCGTCGTTCGCGTCGTCGCCCGACCCGTCGGTGCCCTCGTCGCCCTGGCCGGACCCCTCGTCCGCACCCTCGCTCGCGTTGTCCGACGGCGTGGCGCTCGGCTCCGCCTCCTCGGACGGCTCGCTCGCCGTCGGCTCAGGGGTCGGCGAGCTCTCCTGGGGCGTCGCGCTCGGCGAGCTCGTCGTCCGGTCCGCGTCCGCCGGGGGCTCCTGGTCGTCGCCGCAGCCCGACAGCAGGGTCGCCGCAAGCGCGACCGCGCCCAACGTGCCCACGATCCTCTTGCCCACGGCCCGGCTGACCACGCCGTGGCTGGACCTGCTGTGCACAACCCGCATCGTGACTCCTCCTCGACCGCGCCTGCTGGGGGTGGCGCGGCACAACACCCGCGAGACGACGTCGTCCCCCCGCGAGTGTCCTGTATCTGTAGCCGACGCGCGGCGGATCAGGATCGTTGGGACAGTCGATCGTCACCCAATCGTGACTGTTCCGCCCGCGGGGAGCCGAACCGGCGCGCCGGCGGGGTCGGGGGCCAGCAACCAGGCGTCCACCTCGGCCAGCAGTCGCGCCTTGGTCGACGACGACGCCCGGCTGGCCCGGATCGACGACGCCGCCAGCCCCGCGAGCTCCGCGTCCGTGAACCCGTGCGCGTCGCGCGCGATCTGGTACTGGTCCACGAGCCGCGACCCGAACAGGAGCGGGTCGTCCGCGCCGAGCGCCACGACCGCGCCCGCGTCCACCAGGGTACGCAGCGGCACCTCGCTCGCCTCCCCGTACACCCCCAGCCCGATGTTCGAGCCCGGGTTCACCTCCAGCGCCACGCCGCGGTCCACGATCTCCGCGAGCACCCGCGGGTCCTCTGCGGCTCGCACGCCGTGCCCGATCCGGTCCGGCACCAGCTCGCGCAGGACCTCGCTGATGTGGTCGGGGCCGAGCAGCTCCCCGCCGTGCGGCACGGCGGCCAGCCCGGCCCGGCGAGCGATGTCGAACGCGGCACCGAACTGCGACGTCTCACCGCGGCGCTCGTCGTTCGACAGCCCGAAGCCCACCACCTCGCCGACGCCGTCGCCCGCGTACCGGGCGGCGAGCCGCGCCAGCGTGCGCGCGTCGAGCGGATGCTTCATGCGCGACGCCGCGATGATCACGCCCACCTCGATCCCGTACGCGGCGCTCGCGGTCCTGGCGGCGTCGATGACGATCTCGACGGCCGGCGTGATGCCGCCGACGAAGGGTGCGTAGGAGGTGGGGTCGACCTGGATCTCCAGGCGGCCCGAGCCCTCCGCGGCATCGTCGGCCGCGGCCTCGTGGACCAGGCGGCGCATGTCGCCCTCGGACCGCACGCAGGCGCGCGCGGCGTCGTAAAGGCGCTGGAAGCGGAACCAGCCGCGCTCCGTGGCGGGCAGGCGCAAGGGGTCGTTGTCGATGAGCGCATCGGGCAACCGGACGTTGTACGCGGCGGCCATGTCGACGAGGGTCGGCACCCGCATGGATCCGGTGAAGTGCAGGTGGAGGTGCGCCTTGGGAAGAAGTGCGAGGTCGCGCATCTGCGTAGTCTGGCAAAGCAGCGTGCTGCTGGCAGCCGCGATCGTGATACTCCGCACTACTCACACACATCGCGCCGACCATCTTTGGTGTGCGCGCGCTCCGCTACGTATCCTGAGAAGAACATGCCGCAGATAGCCGAAATGACTGATTTGCTCGATCCGCAACGATGGACACCGGTGAACCAGTGACTGAGAACAACACGGGCGAGGCCGACGCAGCCGACCTCCCGGTGCACGTCGTCCTCGGGGGCCGGTACGAGCTGGTCGACGTCCTCGGCACGGGCGCCACATTCACCGTCTACGACGCGCAGCGGGTAGCGGCCCCGGAACCCGAGCCGAACGACGAGGACGCGGAGTCCGAGGCGGCCGACGCGGCCGACGCATCCGAGGCGGACGACGCCGGTGCGGACGGCGAGGCCGCGGCCGCCGACGGCGACGAGGCGAAGGCCGACGAGGCCGAGGCCGACTCCGGCGACGGTTCCGGCAGCAAGGACGGCGAGCCGGGCGCGGACGCCGAGACCGACGTCGACGGCGAGCCGGCCGCCGGGCCCGAGTCCGAGGCCGAGTCCGAGGCCGATCCCGACGCGACGGCCGAGATCACCGAGCCCGCGGAACCCGAGGTCGACCCCTTCGACGGGCCGCTCGTGGTCAAGGTGCTGCACCCGCACCTGGTCGACGACCAGAACGCGCGGGCCTCCCTGCAGCGCGAGGTCGACGCGTCGGCGCTCGTGACGCACCCGGGCGTCGTGAAGGTCCTGGACTCCGGCGAGGAGGACGTCGCGGGCGCGAGCGTCCCCTGGACGGTCATGAACCGCGTGCCGGGCGTCTCCCTGTCCGACTACGCCGGGGACAGCGGCCTGCCCTGGCGGGACGCGCTCGTGATCATCGACGGCCTGCTGGAGGGCGTCGCCGCGGTGCACGCGGCGGGCCTGGTGCACCGCGACATCGCCCCGCGCAACGTCATGGTCGACAGGCACCCGGACGGCACGTTCGCCGTGGGCCTGCTGGACCTCGGGCTCACGCGACCGGCGGGCGGCGAGGGCGACGGCGACACGGTGGCCGGCTCGGTCATCGGCATGTCGCCCGAGCAGGCGCGCGGCAAGCCGCTCGACGCCCGGAGCGACATCTACGCCGTCGGCGCGCTCGCGTACTACACGCTGACCGGGCACGCCCCGTTCGAGCGGGCGCAGGCCGAGGACGTGCTCCGGGCACACGTGAACGCCCCCGTGCCCGCGGCGTCCGCGCGGCGCGCGTCCGTCCCGGCGTCCGTGGACCGCCTCGTGTCCCGGGCCATGGCCAAGGACCCGAACCGCCGGTTCCCGACGGCCGAGTCGATGCGCGAGACCGTCACCGTCCTGCTCGGCGGCCCCGCGGGCCGGATGGGCACCAGCGGCGAGACCATGCAGCTTGGCGTGGGCGCGGGCGGCACCGAGGTGATCGACCCGGTGACCGGCGCGCCCAGCTCCGGCACGATGGTGCTGGGCCAGGCCACCGACCCGGAGGACCGCACGACCATGGTCGCCGCGGTGGGGGCCGCCGGCGCCGCCGCGGCGCTCGGCGCCGACCCGGCCGCCGCGTCCGTGCCGCCGCCGGTCGCGCCGCCGGAGGAGAAGCGCACCTTCTGGCAGAAGATGACCACCGGCCGCGGCCGCGTGATCACGATCATCGTGTTCGCGCTGCTCGTGTTCGGCGGGGCCGGCCTGGTGATCGCGAACATGCTGGGCAACAACGGGACGCCGGAGGTGATCCCGACCGAGAGCCCGACGACGCGGGAGCCGTCGCGGTCGCCCGAGCCGTCGACGACCCCGAGCGAGACGGAGGAGGTGGCCCCGCCACCGGAGTTCACCCCGCGGCCGACGCCGACCCCGTCGCCGACCCCCACGCCGTCGCCCACTCCTACGCCGTCGCCGACCCCGACGCCCACGCCGACCGAGGAGCCGACGGAGGAGCCCACCGAGGAACCGACGGAGGAGCCGACGAACGAGCCCACGGAGCAGCCGACGAACGAGCCGACCACCCCGGTCGAGCCGTCGACCAACCCGAGCGGTGGCGTCCAGGCCGACGGCGGCACCACGCAGCCCGCAGGCAGCCGCTAGCCGCTAGCCGCAATACGGAGGGCGCCCTGGTCTCATGACCGGGGCGCTCTCCGTGCGTCACAGCTCCTTGAGACGCTCCTTCAGGGCCATGGCGGCGCGCGCCCGGAGCATGGGGCCCTCGGCCTCCTCGTCGGACGCCGCCTCCGCGACCGTCGCCATGTGCGCTGCGAACCGCGCGTCCGCGGCGGCCAGGGTCGCGTCGGGCGCGGCCCGGAAGGCTTCGCTGACGTCGTCCAGCGCGCCGTCGTGGAAGGTCACGCCCATGGTGTCGATCGGCAGCACCATGTCGTAGATCGCCGACGCGACCGCCGCCTCGACGCGTGCTGTGATGTCGATTTCGCCCGAGTTGTTCATGCGGGCAACCTATCGGCCGCCCGTCACGCCGTCCTGGAAAGACGCCGTCGTCCGTCCCTGGGGGTCAGGCGATCCAGCCGCGTTCCCGGGCCACCGTCACGGCGGCGGTGCGGTCGGCGACGCCCAGCTTGGCGAACGCCCGGATGAGGTGCGTCTTGACCGTTGCCTCGGTGATCGACAGCTCCCGCCCGACCTCGGCGTTCGACCTGCCGCGCGCCACGAGCGTCAGGACCTCGGTCTCCCGCGCGGAGGGCCGCTCCGACGCGGTGCGGACCGAGCTGACCAGGCGCGTCGCCACGCTCGGCGCCAGCACCGTCTCGCCCCGGGCCGCCGCGCGGATGCCCGCGACGAGCACGGCCCGCGGCGTGTCCTTGAGCAGGTAGCCGGTCGCCCCGGCCTCGACGGCGCGCAGGATGTCGGCGTCGGTGTCGTACGTGGTCAGCACCACCACCCGGGGCCCGGTGCCCACGATCCCCGCGGTCGCGGAGACGCCGTCGAGCACGGGCATCCGTAGGTCCATGAGCACCACGTCGGGCGCGAGCTCCCCGGCCAGCGCGACGGCCTGCTGCCCGTCGGCGGCCTCGCCCACGACCTCGAGATCGTCCTCGACCGCGAGCATGCCCGCCAGTCCCGACCGCACCACCGGATGGTCGTCCACCACCAGCACCCGGATCATCGCGCCACCCCCTGTGTCCCGTCCTCCGCCCGGACGGCTGCCTCGCCGTCCGATGCCGTGCCCGTGCCCGCATCCGCGCCCGTGCCGGGCACGGCGGCGTCGACCGGGACCCGCGCGCGCAGGGTCGTACCGCTGCCGGGCGTGGACTCGACCGACAGCGTGCCACCCACCGACCGCACCCGGTCGCGCATCCCGGCCAGCCCGAACCCGTCGTCGACGTCGGGGCCGAAGCCGCGCCCGTTGTCGGCCACGGTGAGCGTCACCGCCCCCTCGGCCTGGGCCAGGCGCACCAGGACGAGCATCGCCCGCGCGTGCCGCCGGACGTTCGACAGTGCCTCCTGGGCGGCGCGCAGCAGGACCACCTCGGTCGCCGGCGGCAGCGGTCCCACCCCGCTGGCCTCGAAGCTCACCACCTGGTCCGTCTCCAGGGCGTACCGGTCCGTGAGCCGCCGCAGCGCCTGCGGGAGCGAGGCGTCCTGCAACGCCACCGGGGCGAAGGCCGCGACCAGGGCCCGGGCCTCGGCCAGGTTCTCGCGCGCCGTCTCCTCCACCACGTGCAGCCGCTCCCGCACGGCGCCGTCGTCCCCGTGGTCCAGGGCCGCCGTCGCCGCCTGCGCCTGCATGACCACGCTCGTGAAGCCCTGGGCCAGCGTGTCGTGGATCTCGCGGGCGAGGCGCTCGCGCTCGGCCACGACACCCGCCTCGTGGTTGGTCCGGGCCAGCTCCGCCTGGGCGGCGCGCAGCTCGTCGAGCAGGCGCGCGTGCTCCTCGGCGCGCCGCATCGCGAGGTGGAACCAGAGCCCCAGCCCGATCGCGAACAGGAGCGTCACGACCATCTGCGGCACCACGTCGAGCACCACGTCCGACGCGAAGTCGTAGGCCGCGACGATGCCGATCGTCACCGACGCGGTGAGCGCCGCACAGCCCACCACGCCCTGCTTGATCGACTCCAGCAGCATCCACACCTGCGCGAACGCGATGAACATCAGGAACGTCGCCACGCCGGCCTGTGAGACGGCCACCCCGGTGGCCAGCACCAGCACCACCAGGTAGGCCAGGGCCGGACCCCGCTGCCGGGTCCGCGCCGCGCGGGCACCCCACAGCAGGTACGCGCCCACGAGCGCCGCCAGCGCCGCACAGGCCACCACGAGGTGCGTGCCGCGCGTGCCCTCCAGCACCAGGGCGGCCGCGGTGAGCGCGACGATCACGCCGAACGCCGCGTCCCACCACCGCACCTGCTGCTCCCACCCGGCGTACAGGAGATCGGCGGAGTGCCCGACACCCGCCGCGTCGTCGGCGCGCCCTGCTCCGCGGGCCTCGTCAGCCGTCATCGTGCCGTCGCCACCGGAACGTCCGGGTGCCGACCACGAGCGCTACCACCAGCCATGCCGCCAGTACAGCAGCCGTCGCGCCGTGCTGCCAGGAGCCGGCCGGCTCCGCCGCCGCGAACGCCTCCGGCAGGAACACCGACCGCATGCCCTGCGCGATCCACTTCAGCGGGAAGATCGACGACAGGTCGAGCATCCAGCCCGGCAGCTGGGTCACCGGGAAGAACACGCCCGACGTGAACTGCAGCACCAGGAGCGGCGTGACCACCACGGCGCTCGCAGACCTGCCGGAGCGCGGCACGGACGAGTACGCGACGCCGCACACGGCGCCCGCCGCCGTCCCCAGCACGAACACCCACGCGAAGGTGATCCAGTGCGCTGCGTCGTCGGGCAGGGGCACGTCGAACGCGAGTGCCGCGACCGCGAGCAGCAGCGCGGTCTGCGCGAGCACGGTGACCAGCGACAGGAACACCTTGCCCAGGAAGTACGACGTCGCGGGCAGCGGCGTGGCACGCAGCCGCTTGAGCGTCCCGTCGTCGCGCTCGACGGCGATCGACATCGCGAGCGTCTGGTAGGTCGAGAGCATGACGCCCGTCGCGACCATGCCGGGCAGGAAGTACTGCGCGAAGCCCACGGTGACGCCCTGGGAGACGATCGGGTCGTCGTCGCCGAAGACCGTGGAGAAGATCGCGAGCATGATGATCGGGTAGGCGAACCCGAAGACCATCGAGTCGCGCTCGCGGAGGAACTGCAGCAGCTCCACGCCGCCGCGTACCAGGCCCAGCCGGATGGTGCCGGGCAGTCGCCGGGCGGTGCTCGCCCCGGTCCGGGCCCTCGTGCTCGTCGCAGCAGCCGTGCTCATCACGCCGCCTCCTCGGTGTTGATGGTGCTCTCGCCGATCAGGGACAGGTAGACGTCCTCGAGCGTCGGACGGGTCACGGACAGGCCGGGCACCTCGCCGTCCGGCCCGGCCGCGGCGATCAGGCGCGCGACGGCGGCCGTGGGCCGGTCGGTCCGCTCGGTGCGGCGCACGCCCTCGTCGTCCCACGCGACGACCGGCGTGCGCGCCCCGGGTCCCCCGAGCGTCTCGGGCGTGCCCTCGGCCACCACGACGCCGTCGCGCACGACGAGCACGCGGTCCGCGAGCTGCGCGGCCTCGTCGAGGTAGTGGGTGGTCAGCAGGATCGTGGTGCCGTCGTCGCGCAGCCCGGTCACGAGGTCCCAGAAGGAGCGCCGGGCCTCCGGGTCGAAGCCGGTCGTGGGCTCGTCCAGGAAGAGCAGCTCGGGCCGGCCCACGATCCCGAGGGCCACGTCCAGCCGGCGCCGCTGCCCGCCGGAGAGCCCACGCGTCCGTGCCTTCGCCTTCTCCGCGAGCCCGACGGCGGCGATCACCTCCGCCGGGTCGCGCGAGTCCGGGTAGGCGGCTGCCGTGGAACGCACCTTCTCCAGGACCGTGAGCTCGCTCAGGTCCCGGGAGTCCTGCATGACCACGCCGATCCGGGCGCGCCAGGCGCGGCCCGCGTGCCGGGGGTCCTCGCCGAGCACGGCGACGTCGCCGTCGTCCCGGTCGCGGAACCCCTCGAGGATCTCGACGGTGGTGGTCTTGCCGGCCCCGTTCGGGCCCAGCACCGCCACGATCTCACCGTGGGCGACGTCGAGGTCCAGGCCGGCGACGGCGTCCTTGAACCCGGTACGGGCGGTGCCGTACCGCTTGCGGAGGCCGCGTACCCGCACGGCCGACGATCCGGTTGTCTCCATGTCTCGAGCATGCTCCGCGGGGCCCCTTCCGTGGGACGCCCGTTCGGCTGCATCTCGTGTCCGTCGTCCGGTGGACAGGGCTCACCCGGTGACCTGCGCGGGGCCCTGAGGAACGAGTTCGACCTACGGCGCTGGGTACCGTACAGTTGTGCCTCGGTGATCGATGCTCACCTGATGCGGCGCGCCCCTCCAGGGCTCGCGGTGGTCAGGACCGGGTATCGGACACATAGGGTAGTGGCGCAATTGGTAGCGCAGCGGTCTCCAAAACCGCAGGTTGCAGGTTCGAGTCCTGTCTACCCTGCCAGCGTGAACCCCAGCGGGGCCGCGCGCAGCGGGCCCACGTGAGTGGACCTGGAACGGCAGTCCGCGCCGCCTGGCGCGCCGGGCCACAGGAGTGGGGTAGCAGTGAGCGACACCGAGGTGATCCAGAGCGCCGCGGAGCGTCCGAGCAAGGGCGGCGGCAACATCTTCGCCCGGATCGCGCTCTTCGTGCGCCAGGTCGTGGCCGAGCTCAAGAAGGTCGTCTCGCCGACGCGCTCCGAGCTCATCACGTACACGACCGTCGTGCTCGTCTTCCTGGTCGTCGTCATGATCTTCGTGGTGGCCCTGGACTACGCCTTCGGCATGCTGGCCGGCTGGGTCTTCGGCTGATCGTCCCTCTCGGAGACGACGGCTGAGGCGGTCGTCGGCGGGCCCGTCTGACGGGCCTACGCCGGTCCGGGTGCGCCGGACCCACTCATGCGGCACGCTGCGCAGTACTTCGCTGTGATCGTTCTCGCCCGTCGCTGATTGTCCCTTCGCGGTACTTTCGCGCGACAATGGCCGGACACAGCTCGTAGAAGTACGCACACCCGTGCCGGGCGCAGCCCCGGCGCACGAAGAGAAAGCAGGTTCGTTCGTGTCCCAGGACTCTCTGGACCAGACGGAGAACGTCTCGCCGGCCGACGGCGACGAGACGGCCGTCGACGCGCCCCTGGACGCCGAGAACGCTGACGTGCCTGCGGACGCCGAGACCCCGGCCGAGACCGTCGAGGACGAGGTCGAGGACGACGCCACCGACGAGCGCCCCGCTGACGCCGACGGCGACGTCATCGTGGACGAGGTCGAGGAGTTCAAGCGAACCCTCCGTGGCCAGTTCGGCGACTGGTACGTCATCCACTCGTACGCGGGTTACGAGAAGCGCGTGAAGACCAACCTCGAGAACCGCATCCAGAGCCTGAACATGGAGGACTACATCTTCCAGGTCGAGGTTCCGATGGAAGAGGTCGCCGAGATCAAGAACGCGCAGAAGAAGATCGTGAGCCGGGTGCGCATCCCGGGCTACGTCCTCGTGCGCATGGACCTGACCGACGAGTCGTGGGGCGCCGTGCGACACACGCCGGGCGTCACGGGCTTCGTCGGGCACACCCACCAGCCGGTGCCGCTGAGCTTCGACGAGATCTACTCGATGCTCGCGCCGTCGATGCTGCCCCAGGCCGGTCAGCAGGTCGGCCAGCAGGCCCCTGGTGGCGGCACGGTGACCAGCTCCGGCAAGGCTCCGGTCCACGTGGACTTCGAGGTCGGCGAGTCGGTGACCGTCACGGACGGTCCGTTCGACACGCTGCCCGCCTCGATCTCCGAGATCAACGTCGAGGCCCAGAAGCTCAAGGTCCTCGTCTCCATCTTCGGCCGGGAGACCCCGGTCGAGCTGGGGTTCAACCAGGTCGCCAAGATCTGATTCGTCCGTACCCCAGCATTTGCAACCGGGTCATCGCCCACGGCGTAGGCCCAGCCAACAGAAGGTAGTGAACGCATGCCCCCGAAGAAGAAGGTCTCCGGCCTCATCAAGCTGCAGATCCAGGCCGGCGCCGCGACGCCGGCTCCGCCGATCGGCCCCGCGCTGGGTCAGCACGGCGTGAACATCATGGAGTTCTGCAAGGCGTACAACGCGGCGACCGAGTCGCAGCGCGGCAACGTCATCCCGGTCGAGATCACCGTGTACGAGGACCGCTCGTTCACCTTCATCACGAAGACCCCGCCGGCCGCCGAGCTGATCAAGAAGGCCGCCGGTGTGGCCAAGGGCTCCGCGACGCCGCACACGGTCAAGGTCGCCTCGATCACGAAGGACCAGGTCCGCGAGATCGCGACGACCAAGCTTCCTGACCTGAACGCGAACGACCTCGACGCCGCGTCGCTGATCATCGCGGGCACCGCCCGCTCCATGGGCATCACCGTTTCCGAGTGATCCCCTCCCGGGGCGCCAGTCCCGGGACCGAAACACCACAGTGGCAGGGCCGGTCGGCCCGCTACGACCACAAGGAGAGAAACATGGCAAAGCGCAGCAAGGCGTACCTCGCCGCCGCGGAGAAGATCGACAGCGAGGCGCTGTACGCGCCGCTGGACGCGATCCGTCTGGCCAAGGACACCGCCACGGTCAAGTACGACGCCACCGTCGAGGTCGCGTTCCGGCTGAGCGTGGACCCGCGCAAGGCGGACCAGATGGTCCGTGGCACGGTCAACCTGCCCAACGGCACGGGTAAGACCGCCAAGGTCATCGTGTTCGCCAACGCCGCCAAGGCGGAGGAGGCCCGTGCGGCCGGTGCCGACGAGGTCGGTGGCGACGAGCTGATCGAGAAGGTGGCCGCCGGCTACACCGACTTCGACGCGGCTGTCGCCACGCCGGACCTCATGGGCAAGGTCGGTCGCCTCGGTAAGGTGCTCGGCCCCCGTGGCCTCATGCCGAACCCGAAGACCGGCACCGTGACGATGGACGTGACCAAGGCTGTCACCGACATCAAGGGCGGCAAGATCGAGTTCCGTGTCGACAAGCACGCGAACCTGCACTTCATCATCGGCAAGGCCTCGTTCTCCGAGACCCAGCTGCTGGAGAACTACGTCGCCGCGCTCGACGAGGTCCTGCGCCTCAAGCCGTCGTCGTCGAAGGGTCGCTACATCAGCAAGGCGACCATGACCACCACGATGGGCCCCGGCATCCCGCTGGACCAGAGCAAGACCACCAAGCTTCTCGAGGAGCTCTCGGCCTGATCCGAGCGCCCCGAAAGCGCAGAGAGGCCCGCATCCCGCAAGGGGTGCGGGTCTTTTTGAATTTTCATCAGGATCATGTATCGAACCGGGTGGTCCCACCTCTTGTCTGATGGGCGGCAGGAAGCCGACGTGAGCCGAGGAGAGAGGAGTGCCTGATGGGCGCTGTTTTCTACCTCCCCGGATCCGTGTGCTCGGCCGTAGACTCGGTTGGTCCAAGCGCTCCACGTCCAGCACGCGACGTGGAAACATCCGCCAGCAGAGAATCCCGTGGTGCAATGACAGGATCAAGGGAGGCCCTGCCCGACGTCGACGGGTCCGGTCTCACGCTCGGTGATCGCGCCGCGATCGCCCTGACCGAGTACCGCGCCGGAAACCACCAGGCGCTCGGCGACCTGGTGCGCGAGGCGACGCCGCTGCTGTGGCACACGGTCCGTGCGCAAGGGGTCGACCGCGATGCCGCGGACGACGTCGTGCAGAGCACCTGGGTCGCGCTGGTGCGCCACGCCGAGTCGATCGCCGAGCCGAAGGCCGTGCTGAAGTGGTTGCTGGTGACCGCGAAGCGCGCCGCCTGGGAGGCGGTGCGCAAGCACCGTGACGACGAGAAGCGCCGTACCGAGCTGCCGGACGACAGCCCCGAGCATCCGATGGCTCTCCCCGCGAACGACCCGCCCCCGGACGCCGAGGTGCTGCGCGACGAGCGCGACCGCATCCTGTGGACGTCCCTGAAGAAACTGCCCGGACGCTGCCAAGAGCTGCTGCGTCTGGTCTCGCTCGCCGACCGGCCGGACTACCGGTACATCTCGGCGGCGATCGGAATGCCGATGGGTTCCATCGGTTCGACTCGCGGCCGCTGCTTGGCGAAGCTGCGCACCATCCTCGATGAGCAAGGGGACTTCTCGTGGACCTGACGCCGGAACCCAACCAGGACGACGAGGCCGTGGGGCACCTCTCGTTCGACCCGAAGGGCGTGCTGGACGCCGAGGACGGCGCCGTGCTGACCCGGCTCGCCCGCGCGGTCGGGGCCGTGGACCCGGTGCCGGAGGGGCTCGTCGAGCGGTCGCTGTTCGCGATCACGCTGGCCGGCCTCGAGGCCGAGCTGATGGAGGCCGTCTACCTCGACGCCCCGCTCGCCGGCGTCCGGGGGGCCGCAGCAGCGGCCCGGGCCGACGACGCGGCGCCCGCCGAGGCGAAGACCATCACCTTCACGCACGACTCGCTGACCGTGATGATCACGCTGTCCCCGTCCGCCGGCGGACGGGTCCGGATAGACGGCTGGGCCGCACCCGCGGCCGGCCTGGACGTGGAGCTGCACCGCCCCGGGGTCGACGTCGTCACGACCGCCTCCGACGAGGACGGCCGGTTCGCCTTCGACTCGGTGGAGCGAGGGCGCGCGAGCCTCGTCGTCCGCCGCACCGACGGTGGTGGCGGTGCCGTGAGCACGCCGATCATCGAGCTGTGAACCGCTGAACTACCCACTGTGTGTGATCTGGCCGAGGGGCGCGGCGGGATCTGTCGAGCAATCGTCTTCGATGGAGAGGTACTGCTGTGAGCGAGCCCATGCCTGAGCCCGAGCTGCGCGTCCGCGACCACGCCGGGGGGTGGCGCCCGGTCCGAGAGGTCGACCCGGAGTCGTACCGGCTCCCCGGTGGCGGTCGCGTCGCGCCGACCCGATACGTACAGGACCGCGTGATCGTGCGGGGCGACGCCGAGGGCGGCCACAACGCTCTGCTGGACCTGATCACCGCCCGCGCCCGCGAGCAGGGCATCACTGTGACGACCAGCGACTTCGTCCAGGCGCAGTCCCGCGCAGGCGCCGGAGTCCTTGGCGGGCGGCCCGACGTCGAGGTGCGGCTCGACGACGTCCGGGACGACTGGGACGCGCTGGGGCTGATGGCGGCCGTCGCAGAGGACGCCGGCGAGGGTCGTGCTCGGCTGACGCTGGATCACGTGATCACCGGACACAAGAACAAGGGCGGCTTCGGCGACCCCGACGAACGCATTCCGGCGGTCTACCCGGGTGCTGCCCCGGTCCGTGCCCTCGACGGGGCCTCACCGCTCGTGACAGCCGGGGGAGTCGAGCGGCCCGTCGTCGCCATCCTCGACACCGGGATCGGTGCCCACTCCTGGTTCGACGAGCCCCGTACCGTGGTACTGCGCGACGCGCTCCTCGACGGTCAGCCGATCGGCACGTTTCCCGAGGAGGACGTCGACGCCGAACGGGACGGCCGCCGGGACGGGCCCGCCTCCCCTCTCGACACGTTCGCGGGCCACGGCACGTTCATCGCCGGCGTGGTGCACCAGATCTGCCCCGACGCGGCCATCTTGCCCGTTCGCGTTTACGGCGGTGCGGGAACGGTGTCCGAGTGGGACTTCGCGCGTTCGCTCGAGAGGCTGCTCGAGTTCCACCTGCGAGGCCTCGCTCGTGTTCCGGGCTACTTTCCGGTCGATGTCGTGGTCATCGCCAGCGGCTACTACCTGGAGCACCCCGAGGACGACGACGACTACGAGGGCATCTACCGCGGGCGGCTCCGTGACCTGCGCCGGGCTGGCGTCCTCGTCGTCGTCTCGGCGGGCAACGACGGCTCGGCCCGCAAGTCGTTCCCTGCGGGCTGGGCGCCCCCCGTGCGGCGGACCGCCGAGGGCACCACACCCGTGGACCCCGGCGACCTGACGTCGGGCCATACACCGCTAATCGCTGTCGCGGCATCCAACCCGGACGGTACTCTCGCAGCGTTCAGCAACGACGGACCGTGGGTCGCGGCAGTGCGACCCGGTGTCAACGTGCTGAGCACGATGCCTACGACGTTCGACGGTGCGCTGCGGGGCGAGCGGACTGCGGACGGTTTGCGGCACACGATCGATCTGGACGACTTCACGCGTGGGTTCGGTACGTGGAGCGGTACGTCCTTCGCGTCACCGCATCTCGCCGCGCAGCTGGCCGCGGCGCTGTATGCGCGGCGCAGCGCAGGAGAGGTGGCAGCCCAGGACCCGCAGGGCCGTGTCCGTGATGCCTGGCATGCTGTCGTCGAGGTGGGCGATCTCTACTCGGAGATGCCTGGAGTGCCAGTCTGACGTCGTGAACGGGGGGTGAGCAGCATCGATCTGGTCGCACTCACCGAGCGGTTCGAACGAGCGCGCGAGTGGAACCTCCGCGCGCGCCCGAAGGTGGCCTTCCGTGAGTTCCGGGACCTGCTGGAAGACCTCGGACGGGAGGATCGGACAGCACTCGACGACACGGCACTGGAAGCGTGGGTCTGGCTCACCGCGCGGTCCTGGATGGGTCTGGCGCAAGCAGAGTTCGCGCTGTCGGGCGACGCGAGGGCGGCGATCGCCTCGCTCGACAGCGCCGTCGCCGCGGCAGGCGCCCTTACCGGTCCTGAGCGCGAGCATGTCGAGGCGGTCGCCGCTGGGCAGCGAGGAATGATCCTGCTCCACGCCGGTCAGATGCGCGAGGCGATCCCGCTCTTCGACAGGGTGCTCGAGGTGAGCCATCACGAGGCTCATCGTGACCGGGCGATGGCGCACCTGAATCGTGGCGTGGCCTACTCGGACCTTGGTGCCTTCGACCAGGCGCTGGCCGACGACCTGGCGGCCGCGCGCCATGCCGAGGCGTCGGACAACCACAGGCTGGTCGCCTTCGCCCGGCACAACGCCGGCTTCGATCTGAGCATGCTCGGAGACCTTCCCGCGGCGCTCGCCGAGATGGCGGCCGCGAGGGCACTCGCACCGGACCAGGACGACGGCATCCCTTTGCAGGGGCGCGCCGAGGTCCTGTACGGGGTAGGGCTGCTCGAGGAGGCGGAAGCCCTCCTGAGCGAGGCGATACCGCAGCTGCTCAAGGCCGGCCTCCGCACCGACCGCGCCATCGCCGAGTACTTTCGCTCCAGGTGCCTGCTCGCGCTCCGACGCTTCGACGAGGCGGCCGCGCTCGCGGTGCGAGCCCGGCAGCACTTCCTGGCCGTCGGTTTCGAGCAGTGGGCGTCGCTGGCTCGCGTCCTCGAGCTCGAGGCCGCACTCGCGCCCGTCCGGAACGACGCGCAGACGCTGCCCCAGGTGGTCGTCCGGCGCAGAGCGGCGCAAGCGCTCGCCGTCGCCGTCGAGGGCGATGCGGCAGGTCCTGTGCTCGGTCAGCACCCCGGTCATGCGGCGAGGCTGGTCGCGGCGCAGTGGCTGCTTCTGGCCGGAGACCGGGCCGGTGCCCGGTCGACGCTCGCCGAGCTGCCGCGAGGCCTGGTCAACGCTCCGCTGACCATGCGCATCCAGCACTACACCGCTCGCGCGGAGCTGGCCTTCGCCACGGGGGACCGGGCAACCGGCCTGCGCGCCGTCCGCTCGGGCCTGGGGCTGCTCGCCGACCACCGCAGCCGGCTCGGGTCCGTCGAGTCCGTCACGGCCGCCGCGGCGCACGGCGTCGACCTGACCCGCGTGGACGTCGTAGCGGCGGTCCGCACCGGCAGGCCCGCTGCCCTGTTCGACGCCCTGGAACGTGGTCGCACCACGTTCGCGGGGACCGGCCGCGTCACCCCGCCCGACGACCCGGAGGCGGCCGCGCTCCTGACCGAGGCGCGCGGGCTGCTGGCCCGGGCCCGCGAGCTCGGCACCGGCGACTCCAGGGAGCGCGAGCGGCTCACCCGCCGTGCGAGCCGCATCCAGGACGAGGTTCGCGAACGGTCCTGGCGGCACGCCGGCAACGCCGGAGCAGTGCGGCGCCCGGTCACCGCCCGCGAGCTGCGTGGTGTCCTCACCGGGACCCGTCGCGACAGCGTCGTGGCCAACTTCGTCGTGATGGACGGCACGCTCCGCTGCGTCCGCGTCGACGCCGCCGGCGTCACCACCGTCGACATCGGCTCGGCCGACGACGTCATCGAGCACGTCCGCCGCCTGAACGCCGACTTCGCGATGGCCGCCAACGACCTGATCCCGGCCCCCCTGCGCGCCGCGGCCTCGTCCTCCCTGGCCCGCAACCTCAAGGCGCTCGACGCCGTCCTGCTCGCGCCGCTGCGCGCCGACGGCGACCTCTACGTCGTGGGCCGCGAGCCCCTGCTCAGCGTCCCGTGGGCCGCCCTCCCGTCCCGCGGCGGCCTGCGGACCTCCGTCAACTCGTACGTCGCGCGCGGCCGCGCGCACGCCCGGCCCACCGGTGAGCACCGGCTGCTCGCCGCTTCCGGCCCCGGCGTCCCCCACGGCGCCGCCGAGGCGCGCGGGGTGGGGGAGCAGTGGCCCGGCGCGACCGTGCTGACCGGCAAGGACGCCGTCACCGAGCAGGTCCGCACTGCGCTCGCCACCCACGACGTCGTCCACCTGGCCACGCACGGTCAGCACGACGCCGACAACCCGCTCTTCGCGAGCATCGAGCTCGCCGACGGCCCGCTGTTCGCCCACGAGCTCGACGGCACGCCGCTGCCCGGCTCGGTCGTGATCCTGTCGTCCTGCGAGGTCGGCGGTTCCACCCAGGTGCTCGGCGGCGAGCTCCTCGGCCTGACCTCGGTGCTCCTGCGCCTGGGCGCCCGCGCCGTCATCGCCTCGGTCGCCAAGCTCTCCGACGAGCTCGCCGCCCGCGTCATGCCCCGCCTGCACGCCCACCTGCGTGAGACCGACGACCCGGAGGCGGCGCTCGCGGCCGCGCTCCGCGACGTCGCCGAGCCCGTGCCCCTGGTCTGCTTCAGCTCGGTCGAGGGGCTCGCCGCCGGGTGATATCGCGACACCATGCCAATTCTTCACCCGGGACAACTCGCTGACCTGCACCGTCGTGGCAGGCGATGACAGGCCGCCCCGCGCCCCGCTATCGTTTCCCGCCCGGTGTCCCTCGGGCCACCGCGAGGCAAGGGGACAAGCATGTGGCCGGAACTTGAGGCGGAGCTCCTGGCCGCCCGGGATCTGAACGCCCGGTCGCGGCCCGGCGACGCACTGCCACGGTTCCGGGACGTGCTCGACCGGCTCCGGGTCATGGACCTCGCCGAGCTCGGCACCACCGACCGCGAACGCTGGGCCGAGGGCATGGTGCGGTCGCTGGCGGGCCAGGCGGTCGCCGTCCACTCCGTCGAGGACACGCTGGACAAGCCCCTCGCCCTGCTCGACGACGCCGACGGCCGCGCGGACGCCGCACCACGCCGGGTCCGCCGGCGGCTCTCCGCCGTCGTCGACGGCACCCGGGGCCTGCTGCTGCAGCGCTCCGGCCGGCTCACCGACGCGCTCGCGGCCTTCGACCGGGTGCTCGCCGACGCGGACCAGCTCCCCGCGCGCGACTACGCGACCGCGCTGCTGAACCGCGGCGCGACCGCCATCGAGCTCGGCCGGCTGGACGCGGCGCTCGCCGACTTCGACGCCTGCCACGAGGCCGCGGGTCGCGCCGACCTGCCCGGCATCGCCTCGCTCGCCCTGCACAACACGGGCTTCGTCCGGTACGCGCTCGGCGACCTGCCGGGGGCGCTGCAGGCCATGGCCGCCGCACGCGCCGTCGACCCGGAGCGCGCCGACGGCGTGCTCGACATCGGCCGCGGCGCAGTCCTCTACGAGGCCGGCCTGCTCGAGGACGCCGAGCAGGTCCTCACCCAGGCGATCTCCCGCATGGTCGTCCCCGGCCGCGCCCAGCACCGCGCGGAGGCCGAGTACTTCCGCGCCCGCTGCCTCATGGCCCTGCACCGCTGGGACGAGGCGCGCACGGCGGCCGCGTTCGCGCGGCGGTACTACGTCGGCGTCGGCCACCCGCAGCGGGCCGCCGTCGCGCGCGTGGCCGAGCTGGAGGCGATCCTCCTGCCGATCCGCCGCGGCGAGGCCCCCGTGCCCGACGACGCCCGCCGGCGTGCCGAGCAGGCCCTCCAGGCCGCCGAGGCGGGCGACGAGGTGGACCCGCTGCTCGGGCAGCGCCCCGGCCTGAGCGCACGGTTCGTCGCCGCGCACTGGTACCTGCTGGCCGGTGACGTCGACGCGGCCCGCGCCGTCCTCGGCAGCCTGCCCGACGGGATGGCCGACGCCCCGCTGTCCACCCGCATCCAGCGGCAGACCGTCCTCGCGCAGCTCGCGTTCGCCTCCGGGGACCGGTCCGCCGGCATCGACGCCGTGCGTACGGGCCTCGGGCTGCTCGCCGACCAGCGCGTGGGCCTCGGCTCGGTCGAGTCCGTGACCGCCGCGGCGGCGCACGGCGTCGACCTGCAACGGACCGACGTCGAGGCCGCGCTGCGCACCGGCCGGCCGGACTGGCTGTTCGAGGCGCTCGAGCGCGGCCGGGTCACGTTCGCCGGGATGGGCGGCACCACCGCACCCGACGAGCCCGCCGTCGGCGCGCTCGTCACCGAGGCTCGCGGGCTCGTCGTCCGGGCGCGCACCCTCACCGACCGGGACAGCGCCACCGAGCGCGCCCAGCTCTTCGAGCGGTCGCGCCGGCTCCTGGCCACGGCGCGCGAACGCGCCTGGCACCGTACCGGCGCGGACCCCGGCCCCGCCGAGGACCGGCCGGCCACGGCGGAGGAGGTCCGCGACCTGCTCGCCGCCCGCGACGACGGCGCCGTCGTCGCCAACTACCTGGTGCTCGACGGCGTCCTGCGCTGCGTCCGCGTCGACGCGCACGGCGCGCGCACCCTGGATCTCGGGCCGCTGGCCGAGGTCACCGAGCGCGTGCTGCGCGTCCGAGCCGACTTCGGCGCGTGCGCCAACGAGCACGTGCCCCCCGCCCTGCGCGACGCCGCCCGCCGCTCCCTGGCCCGCAACCTCGGCGCGCTCGACCGCCTCCTGGCCGTGCCCATGGACGCCGACGGCCCGCTGTACGTCGTGGGCCGCGAGCCCATGCTCGGCGTGCCGTGGACGGCACTCCCGTCCCGGCGCGGCCGGCGCACGACCGTCCGGTCCTTCATGGCGCGCGGCCGCGCGCACCCTCGCCCGGAGGGCAGGCACCGGCTGCTGGCCGCGTACGGCCCCGGCGTCGCGCTCGGCGCGCGCGAGGTCCAGGCCGTCGGGGAGGTGTGGCCGGGCGCCACGGTCCTCACCGGGAGCGCCGCGACCACGGCCGCCGTGCGGTCCGTGCTCGCCACCCACGACATCGTGCACCTGGCCACCCACGGCAGGCACGACGCCGACAACCCGCTCTTCGCCTTCGTCGACCTCGCCGACGGGCCCCTGTTCGCCCACGAGCTCGACGGCACCCGGCTGCCCGGGTCCGTGCTCGTCCTGTCGGCCTGCGAGGTCGGCGGCTCGTCGCAGGTGGTCGGTGGCGAGGTGCTCGGCCTGTCGTCCGTGCTGCTGCGCCTCGGCGCGCGTGCCGTCGTCGCCGCCGTCGCCCCGCTGTCCGACGCCGTCGCAGCGCGCGTGATGCCCAGGTTCCACGCTCACCTGCGCGCCACCGACGACCCCGAGGCCGCGCTCGCGGCGGCGCTCGCGGACGAGCCCGAGCCGGTGCCGCTGGTGTGCTTCGCGTCCCTGGAGGGCCTGGAGCGCTGAGGCTCCGGGGACGGCCGGGAACAGGGGAGTGGCTGTGTGGCGCAGGCCACCACTCGCCGCGTGCGGCCGCACGCGCGGAGCCATGTATAGTTCTCGGGTAACCCAAGACCGCCGGTCGTCCGACGCCGCCCGCTCCTTCCGAGCACAGGACGGAAGAAGACCGAAGTCCCGCTGAGAGCGGGGGCCTGCGCAGGTGACGAACTCGAGTGCGGTTCTACCGCGCGAACCGAGCCCCGTGCACCTGCGCCGGGGCTCTTTTTCTCGTTCCGGGGCGACGCCCGGGGCCCAGTGCCCCAGGGGACGGTGGTACCACCACCGGAAGGATTGCCATGGCGAGGCCGGACAAGGCAGCCGCTGTCGCAGAGCTCGCGGACAAGTTCCGTGACTCCAACGCGGCCGTGCTGACCGAGTACCGCGGGCTCACCGTCGCGCAGCTCAAGGAGCTGCGTCGGTCGCTCAGCGGCAACGCAACCTACGCCGTGGTGAAGAACACGCTTACGGGGATCGCGGCCAAGGAGGCCGGTGTCGAGGGTCTCGACGCCGACCTGAAGGGCCCCTCCGCCATCGCATTCGTGACCGGGGACCCGGTCGAGGCTGCGAAGGGTCTGCGTGACTTCGCCAAGGCGAACCCTGCTCTGGTCATCAAGGGCGGCGTGCTGGACGGCGCCGCGATGTCCGCTGCAGAGATCACGAAGCTCGCGGACCTCGAGTCCCGCGAGGTTCTGCTGGCCAAGGTGGCCGGCGGTCTGAAGGCCACGCTGACGCGTGCTGCTTACGCCTTCACCGCTAAGCCCGCCCAGGTCGCCCGTGTCATCGATGCCCTGCGTCAGAAGCAGGAATCGGAGGGTGCTGCCGCCTGACCAGGTGGCAGTGCCAGTTCACAACCCCCTGCTTCTCGCGGGTCCGCACCGGCCCGCGAAGCGCCAACTGAAAGGAACGCCATCATGGCGAAGCTCAGCACCGACGAGCTCCTGTCCGCCTTCGAGGAGCTCACGCTCATCGAGCTCTCCGACTTCGTGAAGGCCTTCGAGGAGAAGTTCGACGTCACCGCCGCCGCTCCGGTCGCCGCTGCCGTTGCCGGCCCGGCCGCCGCTGCCGCTGAGGCCGTGGAGGAGAAGACCGAGTTCGACGTCATCCTCGAGGCTGCCGGCGACAAGAAGATCCAGGTCATCAAGGAGGTGCGCGCGCTCACGTCCCTCGGTCTCAAGGAGGCCAAGGACCTGGTCGACGGCGCGCCGAAGCCGGTTCTCGAGGGCGCCGACAAGGACGCCGCCGAGAAGGCGAAGGCCGCCCTGGAGGGCGCCGGCGCCACCGTCACCCTCAAGTGACCTCAGGCACCACCGCCTTCGGGCTGGTGTGACGGCAGCCCGGGCTCGTCCCGGGCGCCGTCCCGCCGAACGTAGAGGCCCGCACCCCTCGGGGTGCGGGCCTCTCGCGTGCTCTGGATCGTCCGTCCGGGCGCCTGGTTCCGCGGCACGCGCCTCACCAGTGCGGATACGCAACGTTTCGAGGTTTACCACAGTCTCGAGGTGCGGGCGCTAGGGGGACTGGACATACTAGAACCAGATAGGTATGCTAGCGCTTTGCGCCCGCGTGTGCCCTCGACGCCTCCCCCTGCTTCCCGAAAGTCCTGGTCGCATCCCCCTCGTGGTGGGATGCCCACCGGTGACCGGTGAAGTCCGGCAGAGCTTCCTGCAGCACCGCAGAGCGTACAGCGTTCACCCGAACTGCAGGGAAGGACCCCTCTTGGCTGCCTCGCGCACCCCTTCAGCTCCGTCCGCCGAAGCCATTGCGAACCGTACCGCTTCCCGTCGCGTTTCTTTCGCAAAGATCTATGAGCCACTCGAGGTCCCCGACCTGCTTGGCCTGCAGACCGAGAGCTTCGACTGGCTCCTTGGTAACCCAGCCTGGCAGGGCCGGGTAGAAACTGCCAAGGCGGCTGGTCGTAATGATGTCCCGGAAACCTCCGGACTGGAAGAGATCTTCGAGGAGATCTCCCCGATCGAGGACTTCGGCTCCTCGATGTCCCTCTCCTTCTCGAACCACCGCTTCGAGCCGCCGAAGTACACGGCGGACGAGTGCAAGGAGAAGGACTTCACCTACGCGGCCCCGCTGTTCGTCACCGCGGAGTTCGTCAACTACACCACCGGTGAGATCAAGAGCCAGACCGTGTTCATGGGCGACTTCCCGCTCATGACCGCGCGCGGCACGTTCATCATCAACGGCACCGAGCGCGTCGTCGTCTCGCAGCTGGTGCGTTCCCCGGGCGTGTACTTCGAGCGCACCCCGGACAAGACCAGCGACAAGGACGTCTTCTCCGCGAAGATCATCCCCTCGCGTGGTGCGTGGCTCGAGTTCGAGATCGACAAGCGCGACGCCGTCGGCGTGCGCGTCGACCGCAAGCGCAAGCAGTCCGTCACGGTGCTGCTCAAGGCCCTCGGCATGAGCGAGGCCGAGATCCGCGAGCAGTTCGCCGAGTTCCCGTCGGTGCTCGACACGCTCGAGAAGGACCACGTCCACACCGAGGACGAGGCCCTGGTCGACCTGTACCGCAAGATCCGCCCGGGCGAGCCGCCCACGGTCGAGGCCGGCCGCGCGCTGCTCGAGAACTTCTACTTCAACCCGAAGCGCTACGACCTGGCGAAGGTCGGCCGCTACAAGGCGAACAAGAAGCTCGGTGTCGACGCGGAGCTTGCTGACTCCACGCTGTCGCTGACCGACGTGGTCCACACGATCAAGTACCTCGCGTCGCTGCACGCGGACAAGACCACCATGGACGGCGTCCGCAACGGTCAGCCCGTCGAGGTGCGCGTCGAGACCGACGACATCGACCACTTCGGCAACCGTCGTATCCGCGCCGTGGGTGAGCTCATCCAGAACCAGGTGCGCACGGGTCTGTCCCGCATGGAGCGCGTCGTTCGCGAGCGCATGACCACGCAGGACGTCGAGGCCATCACGCCGCAGACGCTGATCAACATCCGTCCGGTCGTGGCGTCGATCCGTGAGTTCTTCGGCACCTCGCAGCTGTCGCAGTTCATGGACCAGAACAACCCGCTGGCCGGTCTGACGCACAAGCGTCGTCTGAACGCGCTGGGCCCGGGTGGTCTGTCCCGTGACCGCGCCGGCATGGAGGTCCGTGACGTCCACCCGTCGCACTACGGCCGCATGTGCCCGATCGAGACCCCTGAGGGTCCGAACATCGGTCTGATCGGCTCGCTGGCGTCGTTCGGTCGCATCAACCCGTTCGGCTTCATCGAGACGCCGTACCGCAAGGTCGAGAACGGCAAGGTCACCGACAACATCGAGTACCTCACGGCCGATGACGAGGACCGCTACATCATCGCGCAGGCCAACACGCCGCTGCTCGAGGACGGCACGTTCGTCCTCGACCGCGTCCTGGTCCGCACGAAGGGTGGCGAGACCAACGACATCCCGGGTGCCGAGGTCGACTACATGGACATCTCGCCGCGCCAGATGGTGTCGGTCGCGACGGCCCTGATCCCGTTCCTCGAGCACGACGACGCCAACCGCGCCCTCATGGGTGCCAACATGCAGCGCCAGGCCGTGCCGCTGGTGCGGTCCGAGGCCCCCGTGGTCGGTACCGGCATGGAGCGCCGTGCGGCGGTCGACGCCGGCGACGTCATCGTGGCGACCAAGCCCGGTGTGGTCACCGAGGTCTCGGCCGACCTGGTGCTCGTGGCGAACGACGACGGCACGACGGGCTCGTACCGCGTGCACAAGTTCGTGCGCTCCAACCAGGGCACGAGCTACAACCAGCGCGTGCTGGTCGACGAGGGTGCGCGGGTCGAGGTCGGCTCCGTGCTCGCGGACGGCCCGGCGACGGACGAGGGCGAGCTCGCGCTCGGCCGCAACCTGCTGGTCGCGTTCATGTCGTGGGAGGGTCACAACTACGAGGACGCGATCATCCTGTCGCAGCGCCTCGTGGAGGACGACGTCCTCTCCTCGATCCACATCGAGGAGCACGAGGTCGACGCCCGTGACACCAAGCTCGGCCCGGAGGAGATCACGCGGGACATCCCGAACGTCTCCGAGGAGGTCCTCGCGGACCTGGACGAGCGCGGCGTGATCCGGATCGGTGCCGAGGTCGGCGCCGGTGACATCCTGGTCGGCAAGGTCACCCCCAAGGGTGAGACCGAGCTGACCCCGGAGGAGCGCCTGCTGCGGGCGATCTTCGGCGAGAAGGCGCGCGAGGTGCGCGACACCTCGCTCAAGGTGCCCCACGGCGAGCAGGGCACGGTCATCGCGGTGCGCGAGTTCAACCGGGAGGACGGCGACGAGCTGCCCGCCGGCGTGAACCAGCTGGTGCGCGTGTACATCGCGCAGCGCCGCAAGATCACCGTCGGCGACAAGCTGGCCGGCCGCCACGGCAACAAGGGCGTCATCTCGAAGATCCTCCCGCAGGAGGACATGCCGTTCCTCGAGGACGGCACGCCGGTCGACGTCATCCTGAACCCGCTGGGTGTGCCGGGCCGTATGAACGTGGGCCAGGTGCTGGAGACCCACCTCGGGTGGATCGCCAAGCAGGGCTGGGACGTCTCGCTGGCCGAGGACAAGGGCGGCGAGTGGCTGGAGAGCCTGCCCGAGGTCGCGCACAAGAGCGAGCCGAGCCGGCCCGTCGCCACCCCGGTGTTCGACGGACTGGAGGAGGTCGCGCTCCGCGGTCTCTTCGGCGCCACCCTGCCCAACCGTGACGGTCAGCGGATGGTCAACCAGGACGGCAAGGCGCAGCTCTTCGACGGCCGCTCCGGCGAGCCGTTCCCGGAGCCCGTCTCCACCGGCTACATGTACATCCTGAAGCTGCACCACCTGGTCGACGACAAGATCCACGCGCGTTCGACCGGTCCGTACTCGATGATCACGCAGCAGCCGCTGGGTGGTAAGGCGCAGTTCGGTGGTCAGCGCTTCGGTGAGATGGAGGTGTGGGCGCTCGAGGCGTACGGCGCCGCGTACACGCTCCAGGAGCTGCTCACCATCAAGTCCGACGACGTCCCGGGCCGGGTCAAGGTCTACGAGGCGATCGTCAAGGGCGAGAACATCCCCGACTCGGGTATCCCGGAGTCCTTCAAGGTGCTTCTCAAGGAGATGCAGTCGCTGTGCCTGAACGTCGAGGTGCTCTCGAGCGACGGTGTCTCCATCGAGATGAAGGAGTCCGACGACGAGGTGTACCGCGCCGCTGAGGAGCTCGGCATCGACCTCTCCCGGCGGCCGAACGCCGCCTCCAGCGTCGACGAGATCTGATACCAGGCCGCGCCCGTGCACCGGGCGCGGACCTGGACACCCCGAGGATTTTCGAGAACTTCAGGAAGTAGGACACCTTGCTCGACGTCAACGTCTTCGACGAGCTGCGTATCGGCCTCGCCACGGCCGAGGACATCCGTGCCTGGTCGCACGGTGAGGTCAAGAAGCCAGAGACCATCAACTACCGCACCCTCAAGCCGGAGAAGGACGGGCTCTTCTGCGAGAAGATCTTCGGTCCGACCCGCGACTGGGAGTGCTACTGCGGCAAGTACAAGCGCGTGCGCTTCAAGGGCATCATCTGCGAGCGCTGTGGTGTCGAGGTCACGCGCTCCAAGGTGCGCCGTGAGCGCATGGGCCACATCGAGCTCGCCGCCCCCGTCACGCACATCTGGTTCTTCAAGGGTGTGCCGTCCCGCCTGGGCTACCTGCTCGACCTGGCGCCGAAGGACCTGGAGAAGGTCATCTACTTCGCGGCCTACATGATCACGTCGGTCGACGACGAGGCCCGCCAGGAGGACCTGCCCAACCTGCAGAACGAGATCGACCTCGAGAAGAAGGAGATCTCCGACCGCCGGGACAACGACATCAACACCCGCGCCCAGAAGCTCGAGGCCGACCTGGCCGAGCTCGAGGCCGAGGGTGCCAAGGCTGACGCGCGCCGCAAGGTGCGCGACTCGGCCGAGCGCGAGATGGCTCAGCTGCGCAAGCGCGCGGACCAGGAGCTGGACCGCCTCGAGCAGGTCTGGGACCGCTTCAAGAACCTCAAGGTCGCCGACCTCGAGGGCGACGAGATGCTGTACCGCCAGCTCCAGGACCGCTACGGCACCTACTTCGAGGGTGCGATGGGCGCGAACGCGATCCAGCAGCGCCTGCAGAACTTCGACCTGGACGCCGAGGCCGAGTCGCTGCGCGAGACCATCCGCTCGGGCAAGGGCCAGCGCAAGACCCGTGCGCTGAAGCGCCTCAAGGTCGTCAACGCGTTCCTGACCACCACCAACTCGCCCACGGCGATGGTGCTGGACGCCGTCCCGGTCATCCCGCCGGACCTGCGCCCGATGGTGCAGCTCGACGGTGGCCGGTTCGCGACGTCGGACCTGAACGACCTGTACCGCCGCGTCATCAACCGGAACAACCGCCTCAAGCGGCTCCTGGACCTGGGCGCGCCGGAGATCATCGTCAACAACGAGAAGCGGATGCTCCAGGAGGCCGTCGACTCGCTGTTCGACAACGGCCGTCGTGGTCGCCCGGTGACGGGCCCCGGCAACCGTCCGCTGAAGTCGATCTCCGACATGCTCAAGGGCAAGCAGGGCCGGTTCCGCCAGAACCTGCTCGGCAAGCGCGTCGACTACTCGGGCCGTTCGGTCATCGTGGTCGGCCCGCAGCTCAAGCTGCACCAGTGCGGTCTGCCCAAGCAGATGGCGCTCGAGCTGTTCAAGCCGTTCGTCATGAAGCGGCTCGTGGAGCTGAACCACGCGCAGAACATCAAGAGCGCCAAGCGCATGGTCGAGCGCACCCGTCCCGTCGTCTGGGACGTGCTCGAAGAGGTCATCACGGAGCACCCCGTGCTCCTGAACCGTGCGCCGACGCTGCACCGTCTGGGCATCCAGGCGTTCGAGCCGCAGCTCGTCGAGGGCAAGGCCATCCACCTGCACCCGCTCGTGTGCGGCGCGTTCAACGCCGACTTCGACGGTGACCAGATGGCTGTCCACCTGCCGCTGAGCGCCGAGGCGCAGGCCGAGGCCCGCATCCTCATGCTCTCGAGCAACAACATCCTGAAGCCGTCGGACGGCCGTCCGGTGACCATGCCCTCGCAGGACATGATCATCGGTCTGCACCACCTCACGAGCGACCGTCCGGGCGCCGTGGGCGAGGGTCGTGCGTTCGGCTCCGTGGCCGAGGCCATCATGGCCTTCGACCGGGGCGAGCTGGACATCAACGCGCAGATCAAGCTGCGGATGTCCGACCTGGTGCCGCCGCTGAAGGACTTCGAGGCGCCCGAGGGCTGGGAGCCGGGTCAGCAGCTGCTGTTCGACACCACGCTCGGCCGCTACCTGTTCAACGAGACGCTGCCCGTCGACTACCCGTACGAGAACGGGATCGCCGACAAGAAGCGCCTCTCGACGATCGTCAACGACCTCGCCGAGCGCTACCCGAAGGTCGAGGTGGCCGCGGCGCTGGACGCGCTGAAGGACGCCGGCTACCGGTGGGCCACGCGTTCCGGCGTCACGATCGCCATCTCGGACGTCGCGGCCCCGACCGTCAAGGGCGAGATCCTCGACGAGCACGAGGCTCGTGCCCTCAAGGTCCAGCAGCAGTTCGACAAGGGTCTGATCACCGACGACGAGCGCCGTCAGGAGCTCATCGAGATCTGGACCCAGGCGACCGACAAGGTCGCGTCGGCCATGCGGGTGAACCTCGAGAGCAACGCGCGGAACACCGTGATGCGCATGGTGGGTTCGGGCGCCCGTGGTAACTGGATGCAGGTCCGTCAGATCGCCGGTATGCGCGGCCTCGTGGCGAACCCGAAGGGCGAGATCATCCCTCGTCCGATCAAGTCCAACTACCGCGAGGGCCTGTCCGTCCTCGAGTACTTCATCGCGACGCACGGTGCCCGTAAGGGTCTGGCCGACACGGCCCTCCGTACGGCGGACTCGGGTTACCTGACCCGTCGTCTGGTGGACGTCTCGCAGGACGTCATCATCCGCGAGGAGGACTGCGGCACCGAGCGTGGTCTCACGCTGCCGGTGGCGGAGAAGCTCGCGGACGGCTCGCTCGTCCCGGACGACCGCGTCGAGACCAGCATCTACTCGCGTACCTTCGCGACCGACGTGGTGGACGCCGACGGCAACGTCATCGCGACCGCCGGGTCGGACGCCGGCGACGTCATCATCGACAAGGTCATCGCCGCGGGCATCGAGAGCGTCAAGGTCCGTTCGGTCCTGACGTGCGAGTCCCGCGTCGGTACCTGCGCCAAGTGCTACGGCCGGTCGCTGGCCACGGGTCTGCTCGTGGACATCGGCGAGGCCGTCGGCATCATCGCGGCGCAGTCGATCGGTGAGCCGGGCACGCAGCTGACGATGCGTACCTTCCACACCGGTGGTGTGGCCGCGGCCGAGGACATCACGCAGGGTCTGCCGCGTGTCACCGAGCTCTTCGAGGCCCGCACCCCCAAGGGTGAGGCGCCGATCGCGGAGTACACGGGTCGCGTGACGATCGAGGACACCGAGCGGACGCGTCACCTCGTGCTGACGCCGGACGACGGTGGCGAGGAGATCAAGTACCCGGTCACGAAGCGTGCGCGCCTCAAGATCGCGGACGGCGACCACGTGACGGTCGGTACCCAGCTCGTCCAGGGTGCCGTCGACCCGAAGAAGGTGCTGCGCATCCTCGGCCCCCGTGCCACGCAGACGCACCTGGTGGACCAGGTCCAGGAGACCTACCGCAGCCAGGGTGTGGACATCCACGACAAGCACATCGAGGTCATCGTGCGGCAGATGCTGCGTCGCGTGACCGTGCTCGACTCGGGTGACTCGCAGCTGCTGCCGGGTGAGCTCGCGGAGCGCATGCGCTTCGAGGACGCGAACCGCAAGGCCGTGTCGGAGGGTGGCCAGCCGGCCGCCGGCCGTCCGGAGCTGATGGGTATCACGAAGGCGTCGCTCGCGACCGACTCGTGGCTCTCGGCGGCCTCCTTCCAGGAGACCACCCGGGTGCTCACCGAGGCGTCGATGAGCGGTCGTCGTGACCCGCTGCTCGGCCTCAAGGAGAACGTCATCATCGGTAAGCTCATCCCGGCCGGTACGGGTCTGCCCCGCTACCGCAACGTCGAGGTCGAGCCCACCGAGCAGGCCAAGGCCGAGCTCTACCCGAGCTTCGGCTACGACGAGATCGACTTCCCGACCCTGGGTATGGGTTCGGGCGAGGCGATCCCGCTGGAGGACCTGGACCTCGGCGACTTCCGCTGATCCTGGTCCGCTGACCGCGAGGTAGAGAGCGCCTGTCCTGCTCCGCACGGGTTCGTCCCGTACGAGAGCCGGGCAGGCGCTCTACTTCGCGGATCTACGGGGCGCACGTCACATCCGATTCGTTTTGACCCCCCGTAGACACGCAGGTATTCTTAGAATTCGTGCCCGCGCCGTCGGGCCGCACCTCCTGAAGGCCGCCGCGAGGCAGCTTCGGAAAGCGGCCGATGTGAGTGCGTGGGCATCCCGGCGAGATCCTCCGGGGCACGTCGTGCCCCGATGGTGGAGCCGGGCCATCGAGCCGGTGGTACGTGGCGTAGCAGTCCCTGTCTGGGGCCTGTGGGTGCCGCATGCGACCGGCACGCACAAGCCAGAACCATTGACGGGGACGCCGGCAGGGCGTCGCCGAAGCTCAAGAAGACGACGGAGACGTAGTGCCTACGATCCAGCAGCTCGTCCGCAAGGGGCGGACCTCGAAGGCCGGGAAGTCGAAGACCCCGGCCCTCAAGGGCTCCCCCCAGCGGCGCGGCGTGTGCACCCGCGTGTACACCACCACCCCCAAGAAGCCGAACTCGGCCCTCCGCAAGGTCGCCCGCGTGAAGCTTTCCTCGCAGGTCGAGGTCACCGCGTACATCCCCGGTGTCGGCCACAACCTCCAGGAGCACTCGATCGTGCTCGTGCGTGGCGGCCGTGTGAAGGACCTTCCCGGTGTCCGCTACAAGATCGTCCGCGGCGCGCTCGACACGCAGGGCGTGAAGGGTCGCAAGCAGGCTCGGTCCCGTTACGGCGCCAAGAAGGAGAAGAGCTGATGCCCCGCAAGGGTCCGGCCCCGAAGCGGCCGCTCATCGTCGACCCGGTCTACGGGTCCCCGGTTGTCACGCAGCTGATCAACAAGGTCCTGCTCGACGGCAAGAAGTCGACCGCCGAGGCGATCGTCTACGGTGCCCTCGAGGGTGTCCGCGCCAAGACCGACGGCGACCCTGTCGTGGTCCTGAAGCGCGCGCTCGACAACGTCCGTCCCGCCCTCGAGGTGCGTTCCCGCCGTGTCGGTGGCGCCACCTACCAGGTGCCGGTCGACGTGCGCCCGACGCGTGCCACCACGCTCGCGCTCCGCTGGCTCACCGACTTCTCCCGCGCTCGCCGCGAGAAGACGATGACCGAGCGTCTCATGAACGAGATCCTCGACGCGTCGAACGGTCTCGGTGCCGCGGTCAAGCGCCGCGAGGACATGCACAAGATGGCCGACTCCAACAAGGCCTTCGCGCACTACCGCTGGTAGTAGCTTCCGAGCGGCCCCGGGTCACCCCCGGGGCCGTCGGTGGATGCCGCACCGCCGGCCACCCAAGCCCACCTTTAGACCAAGGGGTAAGACACCGTGGCACTCGACGTGCTGACCGACCTGAACAAGGTCCGCAACATCGGCATCATGGCCCACATCGATGCCGGAAAGACCACGACGACCGAGCGCATCCTGTTCTACACGGGTGTGAACTACAAGATCGGTGAGACGCACGACGGTGCGTCGACGATGGACTGGATGGAGCAGGAGCAGGAGCGCGGCATCACGATTACGTCCGCCGCGACGACCTGCTACTGGAAGAACAACCAGATCAACATCATCGACACGCCGGGCCACGTCGACTTCACGGTCGAGGTGGAGCGCTCCCTCCGCGTGCTCGACGGCGCGGTTGCCGTGTTCGACGGCAAGGAGGGTGTCGAGCCCCAGTCCGAGACGGTGTGGCGGCAGGCGGACAAGTACGACGTCCCGCGCATCTGCTTCGTCAACAAGATGGACAAGCTCGGCGCCGACTTCTACTTCACCGTCGACACGATCATCAACCGCCTCAAGGCGAAGCCGCTCGTCATCCAGCTCCCGATCGGTGCTGAGAACGACTTCGAGGGCGTTGTCGACCTCATCGAGATGAAGGCGCTGACCTGGCGCGGCGACACCAAGATGGGCGAGGAGTACGAGGTCGAGGAGATCCCGGCCGACCTCGTCGAGAAGGCGCAGCAGTACCGTGCCGAGCTCATCGAGGCCGTCGCCGAGGCGGACGACGAGCTGCTCGAGAAGTTCCTCGGTGGCGAGGAGCTCTCGATCGCCGAGATCAAGAGCGGCATCCGCAAGCTCGTCATCTCGTCGTCGGCCTTCCCGGTCCTGTGCGGCTCGGCGTTCAAGAACAAGGGCGTGCAGCCCATGCTCGACGCCGTCATCGACTACCTGCCGTCGCCGCTCGACGTGCCGGCCGTCGAGGGCCACGACGTCAAGGACGCCGAGAAGGTCGTCGTGCGTCGCCCCGAGGAGTCGGAGCCGTTCTCGGCTCTCGCCTTCAAGGTCGCCACGCACCCGTTCTTCGGCAAGCTGACCTACGTCCGCGTCTACTCGGGCAAGGTCGCGCAGGGCGCCCAGGTGCAGAACTCGACCAAGGGCAAGAAGGAGCGCATCGGGAAGCTCTTCCAGATGCACTCCAACAAGGAGAACCCGGTCGAAGAGGCGCACGCCGGCCACATCTACGCGTTCATCGGGCTCAAGGACGTCACCACCGGTGACACCCTGTCGGACCCGCAGAACCAGGTCATCCTCGAGTCGATGAGCTTCCCGGAGCCCGTCATCGACGTGGCGATCGAGCCGAAGACGAAGGCCGACCAGGAGAAGCTGTCGACCGCGATCCAGAAGCTCGCGCAGGAGGACCCGACCTTCCGCGTCAAGCTGGACGACGAGACCGGCCAGACCGTCATCGGCGGCATGGGCGAGCTCCACCTCGACATCCTCGTCGACCGTATGCGTCGCGAGTTCAAGGTCGAGGCGAACGTCGGCAAGCCGCAGGTCGCCTACCGCGAGACCATCCGCCGCGTGGCGGAGAAGGTCGACTACACGCACAAGAAGCAGACCGGTGGTTCCGGCCAGTTCGCCAAGGTCCAGGTGACCTTCGCGCCGCTGGAGACGTCGGAGGGCGAGCTCTACGAGTTCGAGAACGCCGTCACCGGTGGTCGTATCCCGCGCGAGTACATCCCTTCGGTGGACGCTGGTATCCAGTCGGCCATGCAGCAGGGTGTGCTGGCAGGCTTCCCGGTCGTCGGCGTCAAGGCGTCGCTGATCGACGGTGCGTACCACGACGTCGACTCCTCGGAGATGGCGTTCAAGATTGCCGGTTCGATGGTCTTCAAGGAAGGCGTCAAGCGCGCCGACCCTGTCCTGCTCGAGCCGGTCATGGCCGTCGAGGTGCGGACGCCCGAGGAGTACATGGGCGACGTGATCGGCGACATCAACTCTCGTCGTGGCATGATCCAGTCCATGGAGGACGCGACCGGTGTGAAGGTCGTTCGCGCCCAGGTGCCGCTGAGCGAGATGTTCGGTTACATCGGTGACCTCCGGTCGAAGACCCAGGGTCGCGCGGTGTACTCGATGCAGTTCGACAGCTACGCCGAGGTTCCCAAGGCAGTTGCCGAAGAGATCATCAAGAAGACCCGGGGCGAGTGAGTCCCCACAGGTCGACCCGCACAACCAACCTGTAGGAAAAACCGCACGCCCCGCAGTTGTAGGCTTCTTGGCCGGACATCTGCAACGTTCGGAACATCTACCCAAGTCCCAGGAGGACCCCAGTGGCTAAGGCCAAGTTCGAGCGGACCAAGCCGCACGTCAACATCGGCACGATCGGTCACGTCGACCACGGTAAGACGACGCTGACCGCCGCGATCTCGAAGACGCTTGCGGACAAGTACCCGGAGCTCCCGGCGAACACGCAGCGCAACTTCGACGAGATCGACGCCGCGCCGGAGGAGAAGCAGCGCGGTATCACGATCAACATCGCGCACATCGAGTACGAGACGCCGAAGCGCCACTACGCGCACGTCGACGCTCCGGGTCACGCCGACTACATCAAGAACATGATCACCGGTGCCGCCCAGATGGACGGCGCGATCCTGGTGGTCGCCGCGACCGACGGCCCGATGGCCCAGACGCGTGAGCACGTGCTGCTCGCCCGCCAGGTCGGCGTGCCCTACCTGCTCGTCGCGCTCAACAAGTCCGACATGGTCGACGACGAGGAGATCCTCGAGCTCGTCGAGATGGAGGTCCGCGAGCTGCTGTCGTCGCAGGAGTTCGACGGCGACAACGCGCCGGTCGTTCGCGTCTCGGGCCTCAAGGCTCTCGAGGGCGACCCGGAGTGGGTCGAGAAGATCGTCGAGCTGATGGACGCTGTCGACGAGAACGTTCCGGAGCCGGAGCGCGACCTCGACAAGCCCTTCCTCATGCCGATCGAGGACGTCTTCACGATCACCGGTCGTGGCACCGTCGTCACCGGCAAGGTCGAGCGTGGAACCCTGGACATCAACTCCGATGTCGAGATCGTGGGTATCCGCGTTCCGCAGAAGACCACCGTCACGGGCATCGAGACGTTCCACAAGCAGATGGACCAGGCGCAGGCCGGCGACAACACCGGTCTCCTCCTGCGTGGCATCAAGCGCGAGGACGTCGAGCGTGGCCAGGTCGTCGTGAAGCCGGGTTCGATCACCCCGCACACGAACTTCGAGGCTCAGGTCTACATCCTGGGCAAGGACGAGGGTGGCCGTCACAACCCGTTCTACTCGAACTACCGCCCGCAGTTCTACTTCCGTACCACGGACGTCACCGGCGTCATCACGCTGCCCGAGGGCACCGAGATGGTCATGCCCGGCGACAACACCGAGATGTCGGTCGAGCTGATCCAGCCGATCGCCATGGAGGAGGGCCTGGGCTTCGCCATCCGCGAGGGTGGCCGCACGGTCGGCTCCGGCCGTGTGACCAAGATCCTCAAGTGATCTTGGAGCACGAGCTCAGCTGACGGAAGTCGGCGATGCGGTGGGGCCCGGGCGCTTCGGCGACCGGGCCCCGCTGTGTAGTAGTGGGCATCACACCGCCTTGCGTTTGGCGCATGCCAGGACGTATGGCAAGATTGCATAGTTGCCTGTCACAGGCGCGCTCTTTCAAGTGTCGAACAGTGTGCAGAACCGCAGCCCAGGCCCCGGATCGTTGGGGGCCGCCAGAGGCTGGAGCGGTCACCCTCCCGGGGTAATCCGGACGAGGGGTCGCGGGGTTTATCGCCTGCTATTCGATGCATATATGGGGCGCCCCGCGGAGCACACGTCCTCTGGATATCCGGAGGCACTGTTCCGAGCAGGCTCGGCAAACGTCGTGGTCGGTCCGGCTGTACAGCTGGGTCAGATCACTTCCCAACGGCCCTGACGCCAGCAATGGTGTTCTGCGCCCGGCTGTGCCGCTCTAAGCGACACGCCCGAGTGCGTGGGTCGGACAGTAGCGGTTCGAGAGAGAGAGTCAGACGACGCCATGGCGGGACAGAAGATCCGCATCCGGCTCAAGTCCTACGACCACGAGGTGATCGACAGTTCGGCGCGCAAGATCGTCGACACGGTCACTCGCGCTGGTGCGACGGTCGTGGGTCCGGTGCCGCTGCCGACGGAGAAGAACGTCTTCGTTGTGATCCGGTCGCCTCACAAGTACAAGGACAGCCGCGAGCACTTCGAGATGCGTACGCACAAGCGGCTCATCGACATCATCGATCCCACGCCCAAGGCCGTCGACTCGCTCATGCGACTCGACCTGCCGGCGGACGTGAACATCGAGATCAAGCTCTGAGGCTGGAGGGGACATCATGACCAACCAGCAGAAGAACGTGACCGCGTTGCTCGGCACGAAGCTTGGTATGACCCAGCTCTGGGACGAGGCCGGTCGCCTCGTGCCGGTGACCGTGGTCTCCGTGGGCACCAACGTGGTGACCCAGATCCGTACGGTGGACGCCGACGGCTACGCGGCTGTTCAGCTCGCGGCCGGCCAGGTCGACCCCCGCAAGGTCACCAAGCCCCTCAAGGGCCACTTCGAGAAGGCCGGCGTCACGCCGCGCCGTCACGTGGCCGAGGTTCGTACCGAGAACGCGTCCGAGTTCACGCTCGGCCAGGAGATCACCGCCGAGGCCTTCGAGGCCGGCGCCCTGGTCGACGTGGTCGGTACCACCAAGGGCAAGGGCACCGCCGGTGTCATGAAGCGTCACGGCTTCTCCGGCGTGGGCGCCTCGCACGGTGCGCACCGCAACCACCGCAAGCCCGGCTCGATCGGTGGCGCCTCGACGCCGTCGCGAGTCTTCAAGGGCCTGCGGATGGCCGGTCGGATGGGTAACGCCCGTCAGACCACCCAGAACCTGACCGTTCACGCGGTCGACGCCGAGAAGGGTCTGCTGCTCGTCAAGGGCGCGGTTCCCGGCCCCAAGGGTGGCGTCGTCCTCGTGCGTAACGCCGCGAAGGGAGCGTGAAACCGATGACCGCTCTGACTGTCGACGTCCTGGACGCCCAGGGCAAGAAGTCCGGCACCGCCGAGCTCCCCTCTGAGGTGTTCGACGCCGCCGTGAACGTCCCGCTGATCCACCAGGTGGTCGTTGCGCAGCGCGCAGCCGCCCGCCAGGGCACGGCCTCCACGAAGACTCGTGGCGAGGTCCGTGGCGGTGGCCGCAAGCCGTACAAGCAGAAGGGCACCGGTCGCGCCCGCCAGGGTTCGACGCGCGCCCCGCAGTTCGCCGGTGGTGGCACCGTCCACGGCCCGCAGCCGCGCAAGTACGACCAGCGCACCCCGAAGAAGATGAAGGCCGCCGCCCTCCGCGGTGCGCTCTCCGACCGCGCCCGCGCCGGTCGCGTGCACGTCGTCGCCGGCTTCGGCATCGAGGGCGTCCCGTCGACCAAGACGGCGCTCGCCACGATCAAGAAGTTCACGGAGCGCGAGAACGTGCTCGTCGTGACGCAGCGTGACGACGAGGCCACGGTCAAGTCGCTCCGCAACGTTCCCGAGGTGCACCTCCTGGTCGCTGACCAGCTGAACACCTACGACGTGCTCGTCTCCGACGACGTGATCTTCACCGAGGGCGCGCTCGCCGCGTTCCTCGAGGGTCCGGCCAAGGCCGGGAAGGCTGTCGCCACGGAGTCCGAGGCCGAGACCGAGGAGACCGCAAAGTGACCGTCACCGTGAAGGACCCGCGCGACATCCTGCTCGCGCCGGTCGTCTCCGAGAAGAGCTACAACCTTCTCGACGAGGGCAAGTACACCTTCATCGTGGACCCGAGCGCCAACAAGACCGAGATCAAGATCGCGATCGAGAAGGTCTTCAGCGTCAAGGTCGCCTCGGTGAACACGATCAACCGCAAGGGCAAGACGCGTCGCACGCGTTTCGGCCTCGGCAAGCGTAAGGACACGAAGCGTGCGATCGTCACCCTCCGCGAGGGAACGATCGACATCTTCGGCGGTCCGGTCGGCTGAGCTGACGAGAGACGATTGAGGACAGGTTTCCATGGGAATCCGTAAGTACAAGCCGACGACGCCCGGCCGCCGCGGCTCCAGCGTCGCCGACTTCGTCGAGGTCACGCGCTCGCAGCCGGAGAAGTCTCTGATCCGGCCGCTGAGCAAGACCGGTGGCCGTAACAACACCGGTCGTATCACGACGCGGCACAAGGGCGGCGGCCACAAGCGCGCCTACCGCGTCATCGACTTCCGTCGCCACGACAAGGACGGCGTGCCCGCGAAGGTCGCTCACATCGAGTACGACCCCAACCGCACGGCTCGCATCGCGCTCCTGCACTACGCGGACGGCGAGAAGCGCTACATCATCGCGCCGAACAAGCTGTCGCAGGGCGACCGCATCGAGGCCGGTGCAGGTGCCGACATCAAGCCCGGCAACAACCTGCCGCTGCGCAACATCCCGACCGGTACGGTCATCCACGCCATCGAGCTCCGGCCCGGCGGCGGTGCGAAGATCGCGCGTTCGGCTGGTGCGTCGGTGCAGCTCGTTGCCAAGGACGGCCCCTACGCCCAGCTGCGTATGCCGTCCGGCGAGATCCGCAACGTCGACCTGCGCTGCCGCGCGACGGTCGGCGAGGTCGGCAACGCCGAGCAGTCGAACATCAACTGGGGCAAGGCCGGCCGTATGCGCTGGAAGGGCAAGCGCCCGACCGTCCGCGGTGTCGCCATGAACCCGGTCGACCACCCCCACGGTGGTGGTGAGGGTAAGACGTCCGGTGGTCGTCACCCGGTGAGCCCCTGGGGCCAGGCGGAGGGTCGTACCCGCCGTCCGAACAAGTCGAGCGACCGGATGATCGTCCGTCGCCGTCGTACCGGCAAGAAGCGCTGATAGGAGCCTGAAACATGCCTCGTAGCCTGAAGAAGGGCCCCTTCGTAGACGGACACCTTCAGAAGAAGGTGGACGTCCAGAACGAGAAGGGGACCAAGACAGTCATCAAGACCTGGTCCCGTCGGTCGGTCGTCACGCCCGACTTTCTCGGTCACACCTTTGCCGTGCACGACGGTCGTAAGCACGTCCCGGTCTTCGTGACCGAGGCGATGGTCGGCCACAAGCTCGGCGAGTTCGCTCCCACGCGGACCTTCCGCGGCCACGTGAAGGACGACAGGAAGGGTCGTCGCCGCTGAGGCGTGGGGATCTCCCTACCCACAGCAGTGATGACCTGGACTGTCTGAGAAAAGGAAGCAGGACAGCAATGGAAGCCAAGGCGCAGGCGCGGTTCGTCCGTGTCACGCCCCAGAAGGCCCGGCGCGTCGTGGACCTCATCCGTGGCAAGCAGGCCTCTGAGGCCGTCGCGGTGCTGAAGTTCGCACCGCAGGCCGCCAGCGAGCCGATCCGCAAGGTTGTTGAGAGCGCGATCGCCAACGCTCGGGTGAAGGCCGACCGCGCCAGCGAGCGCTTCGACGAGAACGACCTGGTCGTCTCCGTCGCGTTCGTCGACGAGGGGCCGACGCTCAAGCGGTTCCGCCCGCGGGCTCAGGGACGTGCAACGCGCATTCTCAAGCGCACCAGCCACATCACCGTGGTGCTCGCCGACAAGGAAGGGGCCCGATAGTGGGACAGAAGGTTCACCCGCACGGGTACCGCCTCGGTATCACCACCGACCACCGGTCGCGTTGGTTCGCCGACAGCACCAAGCCTGGTCAGCGGTACCGCGACTACGTCCGTGAGGACGTCCAGATCCGCAAGCTCATGGGCACCGGCCTCGAGCGCGCCGGCATCTCCAAGGTCGAGATCGAGCGCACCCGCGACCGTGTCCGCGTGGACATCCACACGGCGCGTCCGGGCATCGTCATCGGCCGTCGTGGTGCTGAGGCCGACCGCATCCGCGGTGAGCTCGAGAAGCTCACGGGCAAGCAGGTTCAGCTCAACATCCTCGAGGTCAAGAACGCGGAGATCGACGCGCAGCTGGTTGCTCAGGGCATTGCCGAGCAGCTCGCCAGCCGTGTCTCCTTCCGTCGTGCGATGCGCAAGGGCATGCAGTCCGCCCAGCGCGCCGGCGCGAAGGGTATCCGCGTTCAGGTCGCCGGCCGCCTCGGCGGCGCCGAGATGAGCCGTTCGGAGTTCTACCGCGAGGGCCGCGTGCCCCTGCACACGCTCCGCGCGTACATCGACTACGGCTTCTACGAGGCCCGCACCACCTTCGGCCGTATCGGCGTGAAGGTGTGGATCTACAAGGGCGAGACCACCGAGAAGGAGTTCGCCGCTCAGCAGGCTGCAGCCGCACCCCGTCAGGGTCGTGGCCGGGGCGACCGCCCCGAGCGTGGCGAGCGCGGCGGAGACCGTCGTGGCGGTGGCCGTCGCAACGAGCGTCCGGCCGAGCGCAGCGCAGAGTCCGCTCCCGCGGCCGAGGCGCCTGCAGCTCCGGCCGCAGAGACCGGAACGGAGGCCTGACCATGCTGATCCCGCGCAGGGTCAAGCACCGCAAGCAGCACCACCCGTCGCGCTCCGGCGCGGCCAAGGGTGGCACCCAGATCGCGTTCGGCGACTTCGGCATCCAGGCTCTGGAGCCGGCGTACGTCACCAACCGCCAGATCGAGGCGGCGCGTATCGCAATGACCCGCCACATCAAGCGTGGCGGCAAGGTGTGGATCAACATCTACCCCGACCGTCCGCTGACGAAGAAGCCTGCCGAGACCCGCATGGGTTCCGGTAAGGGTTCGCCGGAGTGGTGGGTCGCCAACGTCAAGCCGGGCCGCATCGTTTTCGAGCTGGCCGGCGTGGACGAGTCCCTTGCTCGCGAGGCCATGCGCCGCGCGATGCACAAGCTCCCGATGAAGTGCCGTTTCGTGGTGCGCGAGGGTGGTGTCTGATGGCTATCGGTACCCAGGGGCTCGCCCCGATCGATCTGGACGGCATGGACGACGAGACTCTCGTCGGCAAGCTGAAGGAAGCCAAGGAGGAGCTGTTCAACCTCCGCTTCCAGTCGGCGACCGGCCAGCTCGAGAGCCACGGTCGTCTCAAGGCCGTGCGTCGCGACATCGCCCGGATCTACACGATCCTGCGCGAGCGCGAGCTCGGCATCCGTACGGCTCCGAGCGTGAGTGAGTGAGGCAATGAGCGACAACACGACTGCTGCTGAGGCCCCCGAGGCCCAGCGCGCGACGCGTAAGGTGCGCCGTGGCTACGTGGTGAGCGACAAGATGGACAAGACCATCGTGATCGAGGTCGAGGACCGGGTTAAGCACCCCCTCTACGCCAAGGTCATCCGTCGCACCACGAAGGTCAAGGCGCACGACGAGCAGAACAGCGCCGGCATCGGCGACCTGGTTCTGATCATGGAGACCCGCCCGCTGTCCGCCACCAAGCGGTTCCGGCTCGTGGAGATCCTCGAGAAGGCCAAGTAAGACTTCTCTTCCCGCTGGGGGCGGTGCGTGACACACGTACGCGTGGCGCCCCCAGCACAGCAACTATCCGTTCGGCCAGGCTCGCCGGAAGCAGTCCGCGCGAGAACCAGTTCGACGACAGGAGTTCACTCAAATGATCCAGCAGGAGTCGCGACTTCGGGTCGCCGACAACACGGGTGCCAAGGAGATTCTCTGCATCCGCGTTCTCGGTGGCTCCGGCCGTCGCTACGCCGGAATCGGCGACACCATCGTCGCCACCGTCAAGGATGCGATCCCGGGCGGCAACGTGAAGAAGGGCGACGTCATCAAGGCCGTCGTCGTCCGGACCGCCAAGGAGCGCCGTCGTCCCGACGGTTCCTACATCAAGTTCGACGAGAACGCCGCCGTCATCCTGAAGAACGACGGCGAGCCTCGCGGCACCCGCATCTTCGGCCCGGTGGGTCGTGAGCTGCGTGACAAGCGGTTCATGAAGATCATCTCGCTGGCTCCGGAGGTGCTCTGACCATGGCGAAGATCAAGAAGGGCGACCAGGTCATCGTGATCTCGGGTCGCGACAAGGGCAAGACCGGCCGCGTGCTCGAGGTCCTGAAGGACTCCGACCGCCTCGTGGTCGAGGGCGTGCAGCGCGTCACGAAGCACACCAAGGTGGGCCAGTCGCAGCGCGGCACCCGCACCGGTGGCATCGAGACGGTCGAGGCGCCGATCCACGTGAGCAACGTGATGATCGTCGACCCGAAGACCAAGAAGGGCACTCGGGTGGGCTTCCGCGAGGAGCAGGTGGAGCGCGACGGTCGTACCAAGACCGTCCGCGTCCGCTACGCGAAGCGCTCGAAGGAGGACATCTGATGACCGAGACGACTATTGAGGCCCCGGCCCTGCCGCGCCTCAAGCAGAAGTACCGCGAGGAGATCCTCTCGGCGCTGATCGAGGAGTTCGGCCACAAGAACCTGCACCAGGCCGGCGGTCTCACGAAGATCGTCGTGAACATGGGTGTGGGCGACGCGGCCAAGGACTCGAAGCTCATCGAGGGCGCGATCCGCGACCTCTCGGCGATCACCGGTCAGAAGCCGCAGGTCACCAAGGCTCGCAAGTCCATCGCTCAGTTCAAGCTGCGCGAGGGCATGCCGATCGGCGCGCACGTCACGCTCCGCGGCGACCGCATGTGGGAGTTCCTCGACCGCCTGCTGTCCACCGCTCTGCCGCGTATCCGCGACTTCCGCGGTCTGTCGCCCAAGCAGTTCGACGGGCACGGCAACTACACCTTCGGTCTCACGGAGCAGTCGATGTTCCACGAGATCGACCAGGACAAGATCGACCGGGTCCGCGGTATGGACATCACGGTCGTGACGACGGCGACGACCGACGACGAGGGCCGCTCCCTGCTGCGCCGTCTCGGCTTCCCCTTCAAGGAGAACTGACATGGCGAAGAAGGCCCTGATCAACAAGGCGGCCGGCAAGCCGAAGTTCGCGGTTCGCGCCTACACCCGGTGCCAGAAGTGCGGTCGCCCGCACTCCGTCTACCGCAAGTTCGGCCTGTGCCGTATCTGCGTGCGGGAGATGGCCCACCGCGGCGAGCTTCCCGGCGTCACCAAGAGCAGCTGGTAACACAACTACGCCGTAGGTCTGTCCGGCCACACGAGGCCGTTCGGATACCCCGGCGAGGAAGGGCAAGAGCCCGATGACTATGACCGACCCGATCGCAGACATGCTGACCCGTCTGCGTAACGCGAACTCGGCGCACCACGACACGGTTTCCATGCCGTCGTCGAAGCTGAAGACGCACATCGCTGAGATCCTGCAGGCCGAGGGTTACATCTCCGGCTGGTCCGTGGAGGACGCCCAGGTGGGCAAGTCCCTCACGCTCGAGCTGAAGTACGGGCAGAACCGGGAGCGCGCCCTTGCCGGCGTGCGCCGGATCTCGAAGCCCGGTCTGCGCGTGTACCGCAAGTCCACCGAACTGCCCAAGGTCCTCGGCGGCCTGGGCGTGGCGATCCTGTCCACGTCCTCCGGCCTGCTGACCGACCGTCAGGCACAGGCCAAGGGCGTCGGCGGCGAAGTCCTCGCCTACGTCTGGTAATCCGGAAAGGAGAAAACGCCAATGTCTCGAATCGGCAAGCTTCCCGTTCCGGTCCCAGCCGGCGTGGACATCACTGTCAGCGGCGCGCTCGTGACCGTGAAGGGCCCCAAGGGTTCTCTCGAGCACAACGTGCCCGCACCCATCAATGTCGCCCAGGAGGACGCCCAGCTCGTGGTGTCCCGCCCGGACGACGAGCGGAACTCCCGTGCGCTGCACGGCCTCACCCGCACCCTGATCGCCAACATGATCACGGGCGTGACCGAGGGCTACGAGAAGAAGCTCGAGATCGTCGGTACTGGTTACCGCGTCGTGGCGAAGGGCTCGAACCTCGAGTTCGCGCTGGGCTTCAGCCACCCCGTTGTCATCGAGCCCCCCGCGGGTGTCACGTTCGCTGTCGAGAGCCCCACCAAGTTCTCGGTCTCGGGCATCGACAAGCAGCAGGTCGGCGAGGTCGCAGCGAACATTCGCAAGATCCGCAAGCCCGAGCCCTACAAGGGCAAGGGCGTGCGCTACGCCGGCGAGAACGTCCGCCGCAAGGTCGGAAAGGCTGGTAAGTGACGATGGCTATCAAGATCCTGGGCAAGGGCAAGTCCGTCGCTCGCCAGCGTCGTCACCTGCGCCTGCGCAAGAAGATCACCGGCACCGCCGTTCGTCCCCGTCTGGTCGTCACCCGCTCCGCGCGCCACATGGTCGCGCAGATCGTGGACGACAGCGTGGGCAAGACCGTCGCCTCGGCGTCGACCCTCGAGGCCGACCTGCGTGCGTTCGACGGCGACAAGACGGCCAAGGCCCGCAAGGTCGGCGAGCTCGTCGCCGAGCGTGCCAAGGCTGTCGGCGTCGACACCGTCGTGTTCGACCGCGGCGGCAACAAGTACCACGGTCGCGTCGCTGCTGTGGCTGACGGCGCCCGCGAGGGCGGTCTGGCCCTGTGATGACAAACGCACGGAAGAAGAGGACTCTCTGATGGCTGCAGGGCAGCGCAGCGGCGCCCCCCAGGGTGCCGCCACCGAGAACAAGGACCGTAACGACCGCCGTGGTGGCGGGCGTCGCGACGACCGCCGCGGCGGTCGCGAGGAGAAGAGCGCCTTCGTCGAGAAGGTCGTCTCCATCAACCGCGTCGCCAAGGTCGTCAAGGGCGGCCGTCGCTTCAGCTTCACCGCGCTCGTCGTGGTGGGCGACGGCGACGGCACCGTCGGCGTCGGCTACGGCAAGGCCAAGGAGGTGCCCGCGGCGATCGCCAAGGGTGTCGAGGAGGCGAAGAAGAACTTCTTCCGCGTCCCTCGCATCCAGGGCACCATCCCGCACCCCATCCAGGGTGAGGCCGCTGCCGGTGTCGTGTTCCTGCGTCCGGCGTCCCCGGGTACCGGTGTTATCGCCGGTGGTCCGGTGCGCGCCGTGCTGGAGTGCGCCGGCATCCACGACGTGCTGAGCAAGTCGCTCGGTTCGTCCAACGCGATCAACATCGTGCACGCCACGGTCGCGGCCCTGCAGGGTCTCGAGGAGCCGGCCGCAGTTGCCGCTCGTCGTGGGCTCCCGCTGGAGGACGTGGCCCCGGCCGCGCTGCTCCGCGCGCAGGCCGCCGGTCGTGCCGAGTCGACTGCAAAGGCGGGTGCGTGATGGCTCGACTCAAGGTGACTCAGACCAAGTCCGCCATCGGCGGCAAGCAGAACCAGCGTGACACGCTGCGGACGCTCGGCCTCAAGCGGATCGGCGACACCGCCGTGAAGGAGGACCGCGCGGAGATCCGTGGCATGGTCAAGACGGTGGCGCACCTCGTCGCCGTCGAGGAGGTCGAGTGATCATGGCGGAGAACAAGCCGCTGAAGGTCCACCACCTCCGTCCGGCCCCCGGCGCCAAGACCGCGAAGACCCGTGTGGGTCGCGGTGAGGGCTCGAAGGGTAAGACGGCGGGTCGTGGTACCAAGGGTACGAAGGCTCGTTACCAGGTCCCCGCGGGCTTCGAGGGTGGGCAGATGCCTCTGCACATGCGCCTCCCGAAGCTCCGTGGCTTCAAGAACCCGTTCCGGGTCGAGTTCCAGGTCGTGAACCTGGACAAGCTTTCCGAGCTGTTCCCCGAGGGTGGCACCGTCACCGTCGAGGACCTGGTCGCGAAGGGCGCGGTCCGCAAGGGCCAGCCCGTGAAGGTGCTCGGCAACGGCGACATCACCGTCAAGCTCGAGATCGCGGTCGACCGCGTCTCGGCTTCCGCCAAGGAGAAGATCCTGGCGGCCGGCGGTACGGTCTCGGAGGCCTGAGACAGCTGACAGGGCCGGCGGCGCGTGAGCGCGGCCGGCCCTGTGTGCTCTCTTGAGTATTTCCCGGAGCGAACGTGGTCCAACGGACCCCGTAAGCAACGTAGAATCCGACACGGTCTGGCTGCACCGTTGTGGTCTGGCCCACGTTCGACTCACCTCGCCGGCGTCCCGCCGGCGACACTAGATCCCGCAACGGCGGGCCAGGAGGATAGGGTGCTCAGCGCTTTCGGCCGGGCTTTCCGGACGCCAGACCTGCGGCGCAAGCTGCTGTTCACGATCGCCATCATGACGATCTTCCGCCTCGGGTCGTTCATCCCGACTCCGGGCGTGGACTACGCGAACGTGCAGCAATGTATCGCGCAGGCGGACAACGACAGCCTGCTCGGCCTGATCAACGTGTTCAGCGGCGGTGCGCTGCTGCAGCTGTCGATCTTCGCCCTCGGGATCATGCCGTACATCACGGCCAGCATCATCGTGCAGCTGCTTCGCGTGGTCATCCCGCGCTTCGAGGCCCTGCACAAGGAGGGCCAGTCGGGCCAGACCAAGCTGACCCAGTACACGCGCTACCTGACGATCGCCCTCGCGATCCTCCAGTCGACGACCGTCATCACGACGGCGCGCCAGGGCCTGCTCTTCAGCGGCTGTGGCCTCGACGTCATCGCGGACGACGGCATCCTGACCTCCATCTTCATGGTCATCACCATGACCGCCGGTACCGGCCTGGTCATGTGGCTCGGCGAGCTCATCACCGAGCGCGGCGTCGGCAACGGCATGTCGCTCCTGATCTTCACGTCGATCGCGGCCAGCTTCCCGACCTCCCTGTGGTCGATCGCCGGTGGCGCCAACGGCGTCGTGAACTTCACGATCATGGTCCTCGTGATCATCCTGGTCATCGGCCTCGTGGTGTTCGTCGAGCAGTCGCAGCGCCGCATCCCGGTGCAGTACGCCAAGCGCATGGTGGGCCGCCGCATGTACGGCGGCACCAGCACGTACATCCCGATCAAGATCAACATGTCCGGCGTGATCCCCGTGATCTTCGCGGCGTCGATCCTTGCCATCCCGGGGCTCCTCGCCCAGTTCGGGGACCAGACCTCCGAGTGGGTCATCTGGATCTCCAACAACCTGGTCCAGCAGTCGTCGCCGCTGTACATCGCGATCTACACGCTGATGATCATCTTCTTCTGCTTCTTCTACACTTCGATCACGTTCAACCCGGACGAGGTCGCGGACAACATGAAGAAGTACGGCGGCTTCATCCCCGGCATCCGGGCCGGCCGCCCCACGGCGGAGTACCTCGACTTCGTGATCACCCGGATCACCTCCGCCGGTTCCCTGTACCTCGCGCTGATCGCGCTGATCCCGACGCTGGTGCTCGTCTTCCTTGGCGTCAGCACCAACCTGCCCTTCGGCGGTAGCTCGATCCTCATCGTGGTCGGCGTCGGGCTGGAGACGGTCAAGCAGATCGACTCCCAGCTGCAGCAGCGCCACTACGAAGGATTCCTCCGTTGAGCCAGACTCCCACCACCACCTCTCGCCGCGAGCTCCACGCTCGTCCGGACCAGGAGGGCCAGGTCACGCGCCTGGTCATCATGGGTCCGCAGGGCGCGGGCAAGGGTACGCAGGCTGCCCGCCTCGCCGAGGTCTTCGGGATCGTCCCGATCTCCACGGGCGACATCTTCCGCAGCAACATCGCGGGGGAGACCGAGCTGGGCAAGCTCGCACAGGAGTACACGAACAAGGGTGACCTCGTCCCGGACGAGGTCACCAACGAGATGGTCCGTTACCGTCTCGGCCAGCCGGACGTCAAGGACGGCTTCATCCTCGACGGCTACCCGCGCAACGCGGCCCAGGTGACGGAGCTCGACCAGATCCTGGCCGCCCTCGGCTGGGAGCTGGACGGCGTCATCGAGCTGACGGCGGACCGTGCGGAGCTGCTCGCGCGGATCGCCCGCCGGGCCGAGGAAGAGGGCCGCGAGGACGACACCGAGGACGCGATCGCGCGTCGCCTGGACATCTACGCGGAGCAGACCGCTCCGCTCACGGCGGCCTACGGTGAGCGCAACCTGCTGGTGCAGGTCGACGGGCTCGGCGAGATCGCCGAGGTCACCGACCGCATCGTCGCCTCGCTCGCGACCCAGCTGGGCTGAGCGGTGGTCTTCGGCCGGGAGCGCGTCGAGTACAAGACGCCGGACCAGGTGCGCCTCATGCGGCGCGCCGGTCTGGTGGTCGCCGACACCCTCGCCGCGGTCCGGGCCGCCGCCCGGCCCGGCCTGACCACCGCCGACCTCGACGCCGTCGCCGCGCGGACGATCGAGGCGGCCGGCGCCAAGCCGTCGTTCCTGGGCTACCAGGGCTTCCCGGCGGTCATCTGCGCCTCGGTCAACGACGAGGTCATCCACGGCATCCCGGGCAGCCGGGTGCTCGCCGCGGGTGACCTCGTCTCGATCGACTGCGGCGCGATCGTCGAGGGCTGGCACGGCGACTCGGCGATCTCGTTCGTCCTGGGCGCCGAGGGTGCCCTCGACCACCGCCTGCCCGACGACGACCTGGTCGCCGCCGGCGCGGATCTCGCCGACATCGCGCTCGTCCGGGCGACCGAGACGGCCATGTGGGCCGGTATCGCGGCCCTGGCGTCGGCCAAGCGGCTCAACGCCGTGGGCGAGGCCGTCGAGACCGCCGTCGAGCTGGCCGGGGAGTTCACCGGCACCGAGTACGGCATCGTCGAGGAGTACGTGGGGCACGGCATCGGCAGCGCCATGCACCAGCCCCCGGACGTGCACAACTACCGGACCTCCGGGTCGGGCCCGCGCCTGCGGTCCGGCATGTGCCTCGCCATCGAGCCGATGATCAGCCGGGGCGGCGGCGAGACCAAGGTGCTCGCGGACGACTGGACCGTGGTCACGACCGACGGCTCGCGCGCGGCCCACTGGGAGCACTCGACCGCGATCATGGCGGACGGCATCGTCGTCCTGACGGCCGTCGACGGGGGAGCGGAGCGCCTCGCCGACTTCGGTGTGCGGCCCGTCGACCTCGGGTGAGAAAACTTCACCCCGGGTCTATTTAAGTCCCAGTCAGTTGGCTACGATCGGCCTGTGACCGACGACGCGCACACCCTGCCCGACACCCGTACCCAGGCGCCGGCGCACGCCGCGCCGGGGCGGTCGCGCGAGGCGTGGTACGTGCGGGCCCTGACGGCGCTCGGCCGGGGGCTGCGCCGGTTCGGGCGCTGGCTCGCCGCCTGGGGGCGCCGGCTCGCCCCGAGCCCCTTCCTGTGGGTCGGGATCGTGCTCGGCTTCGGCACGTCGCTCCTCGTGTGGGAGTCGGTCCTGCTGCTCGGCGTCGTCGTGTGGCTGTTCGGCATCTGGGTCTGGGTCACCCGCGGGCGGCCCGTGCTGGTGGCGCTCGGCCTGGGCATCGTGCTCGGCTGGCTCCCGATGCTGTATTTCTTCGTGGGCAGCCTGCCCCACACGATGATCGGTCTGCCCGGGGTCGAGTACGACCTCTGAGGGGCTCCGCGTGGCGAGGCTCACGCGCCGGACGTGCGCCGTCGGCGGTCTTCGCTTTGAATGGTTTACGAACTGACGTAAGATAGATCGCTGGGTGTAGTCCGTTCAACGCCTCCAGATCTTGAAAGGGTGCCGACGGCGCCTGCCGGTCCCCGCGCATGCGGGGCGCAGGCCGAGGCACACGAGGTAGGCGGTACACGGACACACGCGACATCCACACCCGACTGTCGGACTCGCAGGTCTCCTGCGGTGCCGTGGGCGTGGAAGCAGTCACGACGAGAGTTAGCGGAGGATATGGCAAAGAAGGACGGTGTCATCGAGATCGAGGGCAGTGTGATCGAGGCTCTGCCGAACGCGATGTTCCGCGTCGAGCTGTCGAACGGTCACAAGGTTCTCGCGCACATCTCAGGAAAGATGCGACAGCACTACATCCGGATCCTCCCCGAGGACCGCGTGGTGGTGGAGCTCAGCCCGTACGACCTGTCCCGCGGCCGGATCGTCTACCGCTACAAGTAGTCAGTCCCCGATCCGGGGCTGCGTCACCCACGGCCTGGCCGAGGACGACGTCGCCGTACGATCGACCACCCACGACACTGCTGCGCGCGCACCGGGAGACCGGACGTTCGTGGCGGAGGAAAACCCGATGAAGGTCAAGCCGAGCGTCAAGAAGATCTGCGACAAGTGCAAGGTGATCCGCCGGCACGGTCGCGTCATGGTGATCTGCGACAACCTGCGCCACAAGCAGCGCCAGGGCTGATCACGCCCCGGGCTCACGCCCGGGCCGGTGGCTGAGGCCACCACCAGCGCACCACCTCGAACTATGTCCCGCGGGCAACCGCGCGGGCAGGGGAACCCTCGGTCCGGAGGCCGGGGCCCGCGAAGAATCGCGGGATGGCGGTGCGGCAGACCTCCGACGAGCAGTACAGGAGCCGGAAGGCACATGGCACGTCTTATCGGCGTCGACCTCCCCCGCGACAAGCGGCTTGAGGTTGCGCTCACTTACATCTTCGGTGTGGGTCGTACCCGCGCGAAGGAGACCCTGGCCGCCACGGGCATCAGCCCGGACGTCCGCGTGAAGGACCTCGGCGACGCCGAGCTCGTTGCGCTCCGCGACTACCTCGAGGGCAACTTCAAGCTCGAGGGTGACCTCCGCCGTGAGGTCGCGGCCGACATCCGCCGCAAGGTCGAGATCGGCACCTACCAGGGCCTGCGCCACCGTCGCGGCCTGCCGGTGCGTGGTCAGCGCACCAAGACCAACGCGCGCACCCGCAAGGGTCCCAAGCGCACCGTCGCGGGCAAGAAGAAGGCCCGCTGATAGCAGTCCGTGGAGCGGTCGGCTCACCGAGCTGAGACCGCCCCGGTCCGATCAGACCAGGAGATTACAGAACAGATGCCTCCCAAGACTCGCGCCGCCGCCGGCCGCAAGCCGCGCCGCAAGGACAAGAAGAACGTCCCGCTCGGCCAGGCGCACATCAAGTCCACCTTCAACAACACGATCATCTCGATCACCGACCCGTCCGGTGCCGTGGTGTCGTGGGCCTCTGCCGGCCACGTCGGCTTCAAGGGCTCCCGTAAGTCCACCCCGTACGCCGCGCAGATGGCCGCCGAGTCGGCTGCCCGCCGCGCGCAGGAGCACGGCGTCAAGAAGGTCGACGTCTTCGTGAAGGGCCCGGGTTCCGGTCGCGAGACCGCCATCCGCTCGCTCCAGGCGACCGGCCTCGAGGTCGGCTCGATCCAGGACGTGACGCCCCAGGCGCACAACGGCTGCCGCCCCCCGAAGCGTCGTCGCGTCTGACGACTCGTCGTAGCCGGTCGCGGCTGCGGGCCTCAGGCCCCGGCCGCGACCGGACCGCGACATCCGCTCACCGCTCGCGGTGAGCACCCCCGCCCGGTCGGTGACAGAGATCCGTCCGGGCTGCGAGAGATCGCGAAGACCGTGATGCGTCATATAGCGGACGCACACCGAAAGGACACCCACAGTGCTTATCGCACAGCGCCCCACGCTGACCGAAGAGGTCATCTCGGAGAGCCGTTCCCGCTTCTCCATCGAGCCGCTCGAGCCTGGCTTCGGCTACACGCTCGGCAACTCGATGCGTCGCACGCTGCTGTCGTCCATCCCGGGCGCAGCCGTCACGTCCATCCGTATCGACAACGTGCTGCACGAGTTCAGCACCGTGTCGGGCGTGAAGGAGGACGTCACCGAGATCATCCTCAACATCAAGAACCTCGTCGTCTCCTCGGAGAACGACGAGCCCGTCGTGATGTACCTGCGCAAGCAGGGCGCCGGCACCGTGACCGCCGCGGACATCGTTCCGCCGGCGGGGGTCGAGGTGCACAACCCCGACCTGCACATCGCCACCCTCAACGACAAGGGCAAGCTCGAGATCGAGCTGACCGTCGAGCGGGGCCGTGGGTACGTGTCCGCCGCGCAGAACAAGCAGTTCGACGCGGAGATCGGGCGCATCCCGGTCGACTCGATCTACTCGCCGGTCCTCAAGGTCACGTACAAGGTCGAGGCCACCCGAGTCGAGCAGCGCACCGACTTCGACAAGCTCATCGTCGACGTCGAGACCAAGCAGGCGATCACGCCTCGCGACGCGCTCGCTTCGGCTGGCAAGACCCTGGTCGAGCTGTTCGGCCTGGCACGTGAGCTGAACGTTGAGGCCGAGGGCATCGAGATCGGCCCGTCGCCGACGGACACCGCGCTGGCCGCGGACCTGGCGCTGCCGATCGAGGAGCTCAACCTCACCATCCGTTCGTACAACTGCCTCAAGCGCGAGGGCATCCACCAGGTGGGCGAGCTCGTGGCCCGCAGCGAGGCGGACCTGCTCGACATCCGCAACTTCGGTGCGAAGTCGATCACCGAGGTCAAGGAGAAGCTGGCCGAGCTCGGCCTCAGCCTCAAGGACTCGCCGCTGGACTTCGATCCGGCCGGCGCCTCGTACTTCGAGGGTGGCGACTCCGCGGCCTACGGCAGCGACGAGCAGTCGTACTGACGTCCCGCACCCGGCCTAGGCCGGGTGCGCGGAACCACATTCAAGGAGACAAGCAATGCCTACCCCCACCAAGGGCGCACGGCTCGGCGGTAGCCCGGCTCACGAGCGTCTGATCCTCGCGAACCTGTCGACCTCGCTCTTCGAGCACGGCCGCATCACGACCACCGAGACCAAGGCCAAGCGCCTTCGTCCGCTGGCCGAGCGTCTGATCACGTTCGCGAAGAAGGGCGACCTGTCCGCCCGCCGCCGCGTGCTCACCGTCGTGCGCGACAAGGGCGTGGTCCACACGCTGTTCACCGAGATCGCCCCGGCCATGGCCGAGCGCAACGGTGGCTACACGCGCATCACCAAGATCGGCACCCGCAAGGGCGACAACGCGCCGATGGCGGTCATCGAGCTCATCACCGAGCCCGTGAGCCCCAAGCAGGCCGTCGTCAAGGAGGCCACCAAGGCCGCCGAGAAGGCCGCCCCGGTCGAGGACGCGCCCGTCGAGGACGCTCCCGTGACGGAGACCCCCGCCGAGGACGTCAAGGACGCCCCCGTCGAGGACGCTCCCGCCGAGGAGACCACGGAGGAGAAGAAGGAGGCCTGAGCCTCTTTCCTCCCTGCACGACGCCGGGCCGCACCTTCCGTACGG
>NZ_JBHVEG010000030.1:0-51548 GCF_042802395.1 Promicromonospora sp. NPDC057488 | reverse complement strand
GGGCGCGGCACGCGCCCGTGAACGCCTGACGCGATCCGGCGCCTCGTGGTGCGAGAATCGCGAGGTGCCACCGCAGACCCACGACGCCCGACCCCTGAACGGCATGAACGACAAGGGTCACACCGCTGACGACGCCGAGGCCGCCCGTACCGCGCGGGAGCGGGCCGAGGCCCGCGCCGCCGAGGAGGCGGAACGCCGCCGCGCCGAGAGCGAGGAGCGGCGCGACACCGCGCGCCAGGAGGCGAGCCACGCCGCCGAGGCCGCGCGGGAGGCGGTAGCCGACGCGCTGCGCACCGTCGTCGGCTGCGAGGTCGACACGAGCACGCGCCGCCGCGCGGAGTACTCCACGGACGCGTCGAACTACCGTGTGGTCCCCGAGGCCGTGCTCTTCCCGGAGAGCACCGACGACGTCGTCGCCGCGCTCGGGGCGCTGCGCGAGCTGTCGATCCCGGTCACGGCGCGCGGCGCCGGCACCTCCGTCGCGGGCAACTCGGTGGGCCCGGGCGTCGTGATCGACCTGGGGCGCCACCTCAACCAGGTGCTCTCGATCGACCCGGAGCGGGGCACGGCGCGCGTGCAGCCGGGCACGGTCATGTCCACCCTCCAGGCCGGGGCCAAGCCGCACGGCCTGCGGTTCGGGCCCGACCCGAGCACCCAGAACCGGGCCACGCTCGGCGGCATGATCGGCAACAACGCGTGCGGCCCGCACGCCGTCGCCTACGGGCGCACCGCCGACAACGTGGTCTCGCTCGACGTGGTCGACGGCACGGGACGGCGGTTCACCGCGGGCTCCGGCGACCCGGAGTTCGCCGACGTGCCCGGCCTCAAGGAGCTGGTCCGGGACAACCTCGCGCTGATCCGCACGGAGTTCGGGCGCTTCGGCCGGCAGGTGTCGGGCTACTCGCTGGAGCACCTGCTGCCCGAGAACGGCTCGAACCTGGCCCGCGCGCTCGTAGGCACGGAGGGCACCGTCGTCACCGTCCTGGAGGCGGAGCTCAACCTGGTCGAGGTGCCCGGCGCGCCGACGCTCGTCGTCCTCGGCTACCCCGACATGGCCACGGCCGCGGACGACGTCCCCCGGCTCCTGGACCACAAGCCGCTCGCGATCGAGGGGCTCGACGCCCGCCTGGTCGACGTCGTGCGCCGGGCCAAGGGCGCGGCGTCGGTGCCGCCCCTGCCCGGGGCGGACGACCCGCAGGTCACGGGCTGGCTCATGATCGAGGTGGGCGGCTCGTCGCAGGCCGAGGCGCTGGGCCGCGCGGACGCGATCGTCGCGTCGTCGTCCGCGCTGGACTCGACCGTGCTGCCCGCCGGGCCGGACGCCACGAAGATGTGGCAGATCCGGGCCGACGGCGCCGGCCTGGCCGGGCGCACGCCCGCGGGGGAGCAGGCCTGGCCCGGCTGGGAGGACTCGGCGGTGCCGCCCGAGAAGCTCGGCCCGTACCTGCGCGACCTGCAGGAGCTGATGGACCGGTACGGCGTGGACGGGCTGCCGTACGGGCACTTCGGCGACGGCTGCGTGCACCTGCGCATCGACATCCCGCTGGAGACGTCGGGCTCGGTGCTGCGCACCTTCATGACCGAGGCGGCGGAGCTCGTCGCCCGGTACGGCGGGTCGCTGTCCGGCGAGCACGGCGACGGCCGGGCCCGGTCCGAGCTGCTGCCGCTCATCTACTCGCCCGAGGCCATCGCGCTGCTGGAGCAGTTCAAGGCGCTGTTCGACCCGAAGGACGTGCTCAACCCGGGCGTCGTCGTGCGGCCGCGGGCCGTGGACGCCGACCTGCGGCGGCCCGCCGCCGCCCCCGTGCGCACCAAGCTGCCGCTGGTCGGCAAGGGCTCCGGGCACGGCGTGCGGCGCAAGTCCGGGTACGAGGGCTTCTCGTTCGCGCACGACCACAACGACCTGACCACGGCGGTGCACCGCTGCGTGGGCGTGGGCAAGTGCCGGGCCGACAACTCGGCCGCGGGCGGGTTCATGTGCCCCAGCTACCAGGCCACCAAGGACGAGAAGGACGTGACCCGCGGGCGGGCCCGCGTGCTGCAGGAGGCCGTGAACGGCACCCTCGTGGGCGGCCTGTCGGCGCCCGAGGTCCGCGAGTCGCTCGACCTGTGCCTGTCGTGCAAGGCGTGCTCCAGCGACTGCCCGGCCGGCGTGGACATGGCGCAGTACAAGTCGGAGGTGCTCTACCGCACCTACCGCGGCAAGCTGCGCCCCGTCGACCACTACGCCCTGGGCTGGCTGCCGCGCTGGGCGCGGCTCGCGGGTGCCGTCCCCGAGCTGGTCAACGCTCTCCTGGGCGTGCGGTGGATCGGCAAGGCCGTGCTGTGGGCGGGCGGCATGGACACCCGCCGGTCGATGCCGAAGTTCGCCGAGGTGCCGTTCCGGCAGTGGTGGGCCCGCGGCGGCGCGACGCACGGCGTTCCCGGGCTGCCGGTCACGGGCGAGCCGGGGCGCGAGGGCAGGACGGCGGCGCGGCTCGCGACCAAGCCCAAGGTCGTGCTGTGGACCGACTCGTTCAGCGACGCGCTCTCGCCCACCGTGCCGCAGGCGGCGCTGAAGGTGCTGACCTCCGCCGGGTTCGACGTCATCGTGCCCGACGAGCAGGCGTGCTGCGGCCTGACCTGGATCTCCACCGGGCAGCTCGACGGCGCCCGCCGTCGGCTCCTGAAGCTCCTGGAGGTGCTGGGCCCGTACGCGGTGAACGGCATCCCGATCATGGGCCTGGAGCCGTCCTGCACCGCGGTGCTGCGCTCCGACCTGCTCGACCTGTTCCCGGACGACCCGCGCGCACAGGCCGTGGCCCGCATGACGCGGACGGCGGCCGAGCTGCTGACCTCTGACGACACCCCCGACGAGTGGGAGCTGCCCTCGCTGGCCGACGTCTCCGCCGTCGTGCAGCCGCACTGCCACCAGCACTCCGTGATGGGGTACGCGGCCGACCAGGCCCTGCTGGAGCAGGGCGGCGCGCATATCGAGGTGCTCGCGGGCTGCTGCGGCCTGGCCGGCAACTTCGGCATGCAGAAGGGGCACTACGAGACGTCGGTCGCGGTCGCGGAGAACGCGCTGCTGCCGGCCCTGCGGGACGCCGCCCCGGGCACCACCTACCTGGCCGACGGTTTCTCCTGCCGCACCCAGGCGCTGGACCTGATGGGCGTCGAGGGCAAGTCGCTGCTGGAGGTCATCGCCGACCGGTTGTGAGGGCTACTCCAGCCACTCCGTCTCGAAGCGGTCGTTCGCGTGGATGTGGACGGCCTCGTAGAGGTCCGCGCCGAGGGTGCGGAACTTGTGCGGCACCATCGCCTCGACCACGAGGATCTGGCCGCCCACGGCCTCGAACTCGTTGCCGTCCACGGTGAACAGCGCCCTGCCGGAGCGGATCACGAAGGTCTCGGAGTAGGGGTGCCGGTGCAGCCGGGGGCCGGTGCCGTCCTGCGCCACCTTCTCGAAGATGACGGACACCTCGGACCCGTGGAGGTAACCCTCGAAGTTCCCGTACGGCAGCGTCGCCTGCTCGATCGCCTGAAGAGTCATGCTGCCCAGACTGTCTGCCGGGCGACCGCCAGGCAACAGCATTCGTGGGTGGCCGAACGTAGGCCTGGTCGCACTCTGAGCGGCCATGGAGCGACTGTGCCTACGTTCGACGCCGGAGGACAATGCGGGCCATGGAGTTTCAGGATGTTGTGCGCACGCGGCGGATGCACCGCAGGTTCACCGGTGAGCCCGTCTCGGCCGACGCCGTCGACCGGATCACCCGCAACGCCGTCCGGGCGCCGAGCGCCGGGTTCAGCCAGGGCTGGGCGTTCGTGGTGCTGGACACCGCCCAGGACCGGGACCGGTTCTGGGCGGCGTCGACCCCGGGCACCGCGGAGCGCTCGGCGCGCGACATGTCGGCCTGGCTCGCCGGCATGCGCACCGCGCCCGTGATCGTGCTGGCGCTCGCGTCCAAGGGCGCCTACCTGCGGCGCTACGCCGAGCAGGACAAGGGCTGGGAGGACCTGGACGAGGCCCGCTGGCCGGTCCCGTTCTGGCACGTCGACGTCGGCATGGCGTCGCTGCTGATGCTGCAGACCGCGGTCGACGAGGGGCTGGGCGCCTGCTTCTTCGGCGTCCCGCCGGAGCACGTGCCGGCGGTGCGGGCCGAGCTCGGCATCCCGGACGAGTACGAGATCACCGGCGTCGTCGCCGTCGGGCACCCGGCCGACGGCGGGGCCAAGGGCTCGCCCACCCGCCGCCGGCGCAAGCCCCTGGACGAGGTGGTGCACCGCGGCGGGTGGTGACCCGGCGTCACGCGGCGTCGAGCCGGGCCCGCACCTCGTCGTCGAGCACCAGGTCCGCCGCGCCGAGCGCCTCGTCGAGCTGCGCCACGCTGCTCGCCCCGAACACGGGGACCACCGGCACCTCGCCGCCCAGCAGCCACGCCAGCGCCACCTGGTTGGGCGTCGCGCCGAGCTCCGCCGCGACGGCCCGGAGCTCGGTGATCCGGGCGCGGGACCCCGCGTGGTCCGCGCCGTCGTAGAAGGGCTTGTCGTCCCGCGTGAACACGCCCTGGTGCAGCGGGGAGTACGCCAGCACCGTGAGCCCCGGCCGGCCGTCGGTGCCGGCGGACCGGGCGTAGTCGAGCAGCTCGGGCGAGGCCCAGTTGGTCCGGACCGGCTGCGGCCGCGGGTACAGGTAGCTGTGGCACTGCTGTACCGCCCCGTAGGGGGCGACGCCGAGCCGGGCGGCGGTCTCCCGCGCCTCGACGACGCGCCACAGCGCGACGTTCGAGATGCCCGGGATGCCGACGATCCCCTCGTCGACCAGCTTGCCGAACGCGCCGACCGTCTCCTCGAGCGGCGTCTCCCGGTCGTCCACGTGCCCGTACAGCACGTCGATGTGGTCGACGCCCAGGTGGCGCAGGCTCTCGCGGGCCTCCCGGTCGACCGTCGCGGCGGCCAGGCCCTGGAAGTTGGTGGGCGGCGTGTTCGACAGCGGCAGCGCCGGGTCCTTCTTCGCCGCGCCCAGCTTGGTCGCGATCCGCAGGTCGTCCCGGTTGCCGCGGGCGGCCAGCCAGCGGCCCAGCACGTCCTCCGAGTCGCGGCCGTAGCCGTCGCCCCAGTCGTTGTAGTTGTTCGCCGTGTCGAGGAACGTGCCCCCGGCCTCGACGAACCGGTCCAGGATCGCGAACGACGTCTCCTCGTCGGTCCGCGTGCCCATCCACATGGTGCCCAGGCACAGCGTCGACACCTCGAACGACGTGTGCCCGTTGTCCAGCGTGCGGTACTGCATGGTCAGCTCCTTCGGCAGCTCTGGTCCCGGGGGTCGCCCGCCCGGCACGCACCACGCTAGGAGCGAATCGGTCTGGTGCTACGGTCCAATGCCATGGCGCAGGACCAGACCAATTCCGCGGACGTGCTGATCGCCCTGGCCCCCGGCACCGGCGCGCTGCGGCAGCGGCTGGAGCAGGCGATCCTCGGCGACATCGCCTCCGGCCGCCTCGCGCCCGGCACGGCGCTGCCGCCCAGCCGCACCCTCGCCGACACGCTCGGCATCTCCCGCTGGGTGGTCACCGAGGCGTACGGGCACCTGGTGGGCAAGGGGGTGCTGGAGGCGCGGACCGGGTCGGGTACGCGGGTGGCGGCGGTCGCCCCCGGGGAGTCGCTGGTCGAGCCTGTCGAGACCCGGTTTCGACAGGCTCAACCTGCCGTTCGGGGTCCGGGGCTGGAACGCGCCCCCGACCGCGCCACCCACGACCTTGCCCCCGGCGTGCCCGACCTGCGGCACGTGCCCCGCGAGGCCTGGGCCCGCGCCGCCCGCGACGCGCTCGCGGAGGCGACGAACCAGGACCTCGGTGCGCAGCCGCCCGCCGGGCACCCGGCCGCCCGCGCGGCCGTCGCGACCCACCTGCGGCGCTCGCGGGTCGTCTCCGGGCCCGACGACGCCGTGGTGCTCACCCGGGGCGCCGCCGACGGGATGTCCCGGATCGCGGCGGCCCTCTCCGCCGCCGGGCACACCCACCTGCTGGTCGAGGACCCGAGCTGGGCCGCGCTCCGCGACGTCGCCACGGGCGCGGGCCTGGTCCCGGTCCCCGTCCCGGTGGACGACGCCGGGATCTCGCCCGACCGGCTGCGCGTCGAGGCCGCCCGCACCGGGGCCCGGGCCGCGCTGCTCACCCCGGCCCACCAGTTCCCGCTCGGCGCCGCGCTGTCCGACGAGCGGCGTTCCGGCCTGCTCGACTGGGCGCGCGAGGTGGACGGGCTGATCATCGAGGACGACTACGACGCCGAGTTCCGCTACGACCGCCGCCCCGTGCCCGCGCTGCAGGGTCTCGACCCCGACCGGGTGCTGCTGCTCGGCTCCACGAGCAAGACCCTCGCCCCGGCGTTCGGCATCGGCTGGATGGTGGTCCCGCAGCGCTGGCGCGCCCCGGTGCTCGACGTCTCCGTGCGCCGCGGGCCCGCACCGGGCCCGGCCACGCTGGACCAGCTCACGCTCGCCCGGTTCGTGGCGGACGGCGCCTACGCCCGCCACCTGCGCGCGGCCCGCACCCGCTACGCCCGACGCCGCGCCGCCCTGCTGGCGGGCCTGGACCGCGAGCTGCCCGGCGCGCTGGTCGGCGGCATCGCGGCCGGGATGCACGTGACCGTGGACCTCGCCGGGGTGCGGGTCGGGGCGGACGCGGCCGCCGTCGACGCCGTGGTCGACGCCGCCGCCGTCGTCCGCGAGGGGGCGGCCCGCGACGTCGCGCTGGTGGACCTGCGGCGGTACCAGGCGACGCCGTCGGCCCGGTCGACCGCGCTGGTGGTCGGCTACGGGAACCTCGCCGACGCGCGGCTGGCCGAGGCGCTGCGGTGCCTGCGCGCGGCGGTGGAGGCGGCGGTGTCGGGCTAGATCCGGAGCGTCCCCCGGCCGGGACTCGCCCGGCCTACAGCAGCTCCGGCACCTCGTGGCGCACGGCGGACCGCACCTCGGCCGGGAGCTGCGACCAGTCGTCGGCCGTGTCCAGGTCGACGGCGGTGCCGGGCCGGTCCACGACCGAGGCCTCCAGCCCCCGCGCGTCGGCCTCGGCGAGGTGCGCCGCCAGCGACCCGACGCCGAACCGGAACCGGAAGCCCCCCTCCGCTTCGAGGCCCGAGTTTCTCCTCTTTGCGGCCGCCGAAAGCGAAGAAACCCCGGCCTCGAAGGGGACGAGCAGCAGGTTGGTGCCCGACCTGTACCGGTCTGTCGCGATCACCACTGGGGCTTCCACAGCGAGGAGGGCCGTCACGTCCGCCGGGGTCAGGGCCGGCAGGTCGGCGTGCGCGACCAGGAGACGAGGGCGCGAGGGCCCGTCGGCCTCCGCCGCCGTGCCGTCCGCCGCCAGCACCTCCCGGGCGTGCTCCAGCGCGCCGTTCAGTCCCGGCCGGTCCGCCGGCTGCTCCAGCACCTCGACCGCCAGGCCGCCCAGCGTCTCCCGCGTGAAGACCGGGTCCGCCGTCACCACGACCACCCGCTCGATCTCGTCGGCGGCGAGCAGCGTCGACACCACGTGCCGCGCCAGCACGCGCACCAGCCGGCGCCGCGACCCGGCGTCGAGCACGGCGGCGAGCCGGGACTTGCCCGAGACGCCGTCGCGCAGGGGCACCACCGCCGTCGTCACGCCAGCGCCAGCAGCTCGCGGGCCAGGCGCTCGCGGCCCGGCGCGCCGCCCATGATCGTGTCGGTGACGTGCACCGACAGGCCGAGGTCGGCCACAGGGCCGGCGAGGTGCGCGTCGCGCTCGTCGATCACCATGACGTCCACGAGGCCGGCGTAGATCCGGGCCACGCCCAGGGCCGAGACCTCGTGCCCGAGCGACTCGAGGATCTGTGCGGCCGGACCCTTGATCGCCTGGCCGCCGACGATCGGGCTGACCGCCACGCGGCGCCCGCGGGCCCCGGTCAGCGCCTCGCGGACACCCTGGACCGCGAGGAGCGGCTCGATCGACAGGAACGGGTTGGACGGCGCGAGCACCACGAGGTCGGCGGCCAGGGCGTCGAGCACGCCGGGGGCCGGGCGGGCGGCGTCGGCCCCGTCGAAGTGCAGGCCGAGGACGGCGTCCGCGTGCTGCCGCCCCACGAAGTACTCCTGGAAGCCGAGCCGCCCGGACGGGGTGTCCACGAGGGTCGCGAGCCGGTCGTCGGTGGCGGGCAGCACGCGCGGGCGCACTCCCATCGAGCGGGCCAGCTGCGCCGTGACGGCGGACAGCGGCTCGCCGCGACGCAGGCGCGCGGTGCGCACGATGTGGGTGGCGAGGTCCTTGTCGCCGAGGGTGAACCAGGTGTCCTCGCCCAGCTCCTTGAGTGCGGCGAGGGTCGCGTAGGACTCGCCGCGCAGGCCCCAGCCCCGCTCCTCGTCGTTGAGCCCGGCGAGGGTGTACAGGACCGTGTCGATGTCTGGCGAGATGGCCAGGCCGTGCAGCTCGGTGTCGTCGCCGACGTTCACGACGACGGTGAGGGAGGGGGCGTCGAGCGCGAGATCGAGGCCGTGCGCGAGCCGCGCACCGCCGACCCCGCCCGCGAGAAGGGTGACGTTCACGCGTCGAGCCTACGTGCGCCGTGGGGGAGGATGGGTGCATGGCCGTCTTCGCGTTCTCCGTTGCCCCCATGACCGCCGGCGAGTCCGTCGCCGAGCAGGTCGCCGAGGCCGTCCGCATCGTCCGGGAGTCCGGTCTCCCGAACCGGACCACCTCGATGTTCACCGAGATCGAGGGATCCTGGGACGAGGTGATGCCGGTGATCCAGCGCGCGACCGACTCCGTGGCGCGCGGCGGGCATCGGGTCTCGCTCGTCATCAAGGCCGACATCCGCCCGGGTGCCGCCGCCGGGCAGATCGACAGCAAGATCGCCCGGGTCGAGGAGCGCCTCGCGGCCGACGAGTCGGAGACCGGCCACTCCTGAGCGGCCCGGCGGCCGGCCGGCGTCAGCCGACGAGCACCACGACCGCCAGGACCACCATCAGGGCCGACGACGCCAGCGCCGTGCCCAGCCGCCCGCGCGGCCCCGACAGCACGCGGCCCAGGAGCGTGCCGCCGAGGGCCAGCGCGAGCTGCCACGACGCCGACGCCACGAACGCGGCGAGCCCGAACACGACGGCGGCGGTTGTGCTGCTCCCGCCCGCCGTCGTTTCGGGCAGCAGCGCGCCGCCGGTCACGACCACGGCGAAGAACAGCACGGTGCCCGGGTTGATCGCGGTGATCGCCACGAACCGCGCGAAGGCGCGCGGCGCGGTGAGCGGGTCGGCGCGCGTCTCGCCGTCGGACGCCGCCCGCTCGCGCCAGGCGGTCAGCGCGCCGTGTGTGGCGAGCACCACGAGCACACCGGCGGACACGATCCGCAGCGGTCCCGCCACGGGCCGGACGAGGTCGGCGACCAGCGTGCCGAACAGGCCGGTGACCAGGGCGTACGCGCCGTCCACCGTCGCGATGCCCAGCGCGCCCGCCACGCCCACGCGCCAGGGGTGCCGCGCGGCCAGCCCCACGAGGTAGGACGCCACGGGGCCCACGGGCAGCGCGACCGCGTACCCGGCCACGAGGCCGGCGACCAGGACCGGCCACAGCGCCGGCAGCGACGCCGCAGCGCTCGTCATGGGCGGGACCCCAGGCGGGCCACGACCCGGGGGACAAGTCTCACTAACCCTTCACCCCCGTGTTTCCGGACTCTTGCCAGCGGCCTTTAGGCTAAGGCGGACCGATGCCGCAGGACCCGGGGAGATCACGAGATGCCATTGTTCGAGGTCGATACCCAGCGGCCACTCCTCGTGACGTCCGCGAACGGCCCGGACGGCGGGGAGCCAGGTCTCAAGACCACGGCCAACCAGGTGGTCGACTCGCACATCGACGGCCTCCTCGGCGAAGAGGTCTTCCCGATCGCGCAGGGCTCCGGCCCGGACGAGCCCCACCTGCTGGCCCTCGACGCGTCGGGCTCGCCCGTCGTCGTGGAGCTCGTGGCGGACCTCGACCGCGAGAACCTCGCCAAGGCCCTGGACCACGCCGGCGCCGCCGGCCGGCTGACCCGCGCCGAGCTCGCCGCGCGCTACCGCGGCGGGGCCAGCTCCTTCCAGCACGACGTCGCCGCGTTCTACGACAGCGTGCCGATCACGCGCACGCAGGCCGGGAAGAACGGCGGCGGCGGTGCGCGGCTGATCATCATCTGCCAGAACGCGCCCGACGAGATCCTCAACGCCGTCGACTTCCTGCGCCAGCCCTCGATGCCCGTCGAGGTGCTGAAGATGGGCGTGGTGAACTCGAACGACGGCCGCAAGTTCCTCGACGTGTCGCCGCTGGTGGTGCACCTGCCCCCCGGCCTGCCGGCCCCGAAGTCGGCGCCGATCGGCGGCACCATCACGAGCTCGATGAAGGGCTCGGTCAGCACGTCCATGGACACCGGCGTGACCGGCGGCGTCACCGGCGGTTCGTCGGGGCCCAAGGACGCCTTCGAGGAGGGCGTCAAGGTCGGCTACGCCCTCACGGGCAAGATGCCGGTCGTCGCGCAGGCGCCGCAGTCCCGCGCCGAGCGCCCCGCACCGCCCAAGCCGCCCGTGGCCGACGGCCCGCCGGCGCCGCCCGCCGGTCCGACCAACGCGGCGACCGGCCTCCGGTCCGGGCTGCGTGGCGCGGGCACCCGCGCGGGCCGCAGGGCGCAGGCCGCGGCCGCCTCGTCCGAGGCCGCGCCCGCCCCGGTGCCGACCGCTCCGCCCGAGGCCGCCGCGCCGTCGAGCGCCCCGGTCCCGCCCGTCCCGCCGCCCGCTCCGCGCGCCGCCGTGCCGCCGAGTGCCCCGGTCTCCCGGGTGCGCCCCGGCACGGAGTCCCGCCCGACGCCGAGCACGCCGCCGCGCCTGTCCGCGAGCCGCTCGTCGCTCGGCGCACCTGGCGCGCCCGGCGCGCCCACGCCGCCGCCCGCACCCCGCGCCGAGCCGCCGGCCGAGCCGGCGCCCACGGTGCGCCGCCGCTCGCGCACCGACCGGTTCGCGGCGTCCAGCCAGCCGGACGAGCCGGCGTCGGGCTTCCCGGCGTCCGGCCCCACGCCGTCCGCGGAGGCGGCCTACCCGCCGCCGCCCGCGGCGGACGCGCCGTACTCGCCGCCGCCCGTGCCGCAGCCGGTCGAGGAGAACCTCTGGCAGCCCGCGCCGTACGACGACGCGCCCGCCTACGGCGGCAGCGCCGCGAGCGAGCCGGCGGACTTCGAGATCACCCAGCCGCGGTACGAGCGCGAGTCGTCGACGTTCGCCCCCGCGCCCGCCGCGCCCGCGTACGACTACTCGGCGGAGGCCGCCGGTGGTTACGGCGACCAGGGTGGTTACGCCTACGCCGAGCAGCCCGGCTACGCGTCGCCCTACGCCGACGGCGGGGCCGCGGTGGTCGTGGAGCAGAGCCCCTGGGAGTCCGGCGGCTACATGGCGGGCCCGGACGACGGCTACGGGCAGACGGCGTTCGCCTCCGACCCGTACCCGACGAGCGCCCCCGAGGCGCCGGCCCGCCCGGTGCCGCCGGGCGAGAGCATCCGGGCCAGCACGCCCATGCTCTTCGAGGAGGAGGACGACCCCGACCTGGAGGCGCTGGCGCGCAGCATCGGCACGCCCACCCGGATCGTGTGGTCGCGCCCGCGGCGCAACCAGCACTTCGAGGCGATGCTCCTGCCGGACGGCGCCATCGAGCTGGCCAACGGCGCGCGCTACCGGCACCCGGACTCGGCGGCCACCGCGGCGTCGGGCTCGTACACCGCGGACGGCTGGAGCGTGTGGCGCCTCGGCGACACGGGCCCCACGCTGGTCGAGGAGTTCTCCCGCCGGTTCGCCTGAGCCGGCCGGCGTACCGCTCAGCCCGACGCACGCACCACGAGCTCGGGCACGAAGGTCGCCGACCCGCCCGGGGGCTCGCCGTCGAGCGCGGCGAGCAGCAGCCGTGCCATGGCGCTGGCCATGTCCTCGACGGGCTGCCGCACGGTCGTGAGCGGCGGGTGGGCCTGGGCGGCGACGCTCGAGTCGTCGAAGCCCACGACGGCGACGTCGCGCGGCACGTCCCGGCCGGCGGCCCGGAGGGCGGTCGAGACGCCGTCCGCCATCAGGTCGTTCGCCGCGAAGACGCCGTCGACGTCGGGCCGGGCGGCCAGGAGGGCGCGGGCCGCGGCCTCGCCGCCCGGGCGCGTGAAGTCGGCGGGGACCACCTCGGGCTCGCGCAGTCCCGCGGCGCGCACGCCGTCGAGGAAGCCCTGGAGCCGGGCGTGCCCGAACGGGGCGTCGGCGGGCCCCGCGACCACCGCGAGCCGGGAACGGCCGGCGCCCGCCAGGTGCTCGGCCGCGAGCCGTCCGCCGGCGGCCTGGTCCAGGTCGACCCAGGCGACGTCCGCCAGGTCGGTGCGCGTGGACAGCACCAGCGGCACGGCGAGGCCGGCGAGCCGCCCCGGCAGCGGGTCGGCGGAGCTGGACGTGATGAGCAGCACGCCGTCGACGTGCCCCTGCCGCACGTACCGCACCACCTGGTCGTGGGCGGGCGGGTCGGCGGGGATGATCGCGAGGTGGATGTCGCGGGGCCGCAGCACCTCTTGCGCCCCTGCCGTCACGCGGCCCAGGTAGGGGTCCGTGAAGAGGCGCTCGAGGAACGGCAGCGGCGAGCGCTGCTCCGGCGGCTCCGAGACCACGAGGGCGACCGAGCCCGTGCGCCGCGTCACGAGCGAGCGGGCCGCGAGGTTGGGCACGTAGCCGGTCTGCTCGATCGCCCGCCGCACGACCTCGGCGATCTCGGGGTCGACCGTGGGTACCTCGTTGATCACGCGCGACACGGTCGCGCGTGACACCCCGGCAACGGAGGCCACGACCTCCAACGTAGGACGAGCTGGCACCCGCCCTTTATACCCGTCCCCGTCCGCAGCCGAGTGCCGGGTCTTCGCCGTCTGTACCGGCACGGCGAAGACCCAGCACCCGACGAGGCGGGCTACTGGTAGACGCGGACGTAGTCGACGAGCATGCGGGACGGGAACGGGGTGCTCGCGTCCGGCGGGCCGGGCCAGTCACCGCCCACCGCGAGGTTGAGGATCAGGTAGAACTCGTGGTCGTAGATCCATGGCCCGCGGGTGGACTCCACGGTGTCCTTGTCGGCGTAGAAGACGTCGCGGCCGTCGAGCGAGAACTGGATGCCCTCGCTGTCCCACTCCGCGGCCCAGGTGTGGAAGCCGTCCGAGATCTTCGAACCGTCGGGCAGGGCGTAGGCCCCGCCGTAGCCCCCGCCGCCGTTGTACGCCGGGGCGTGCAGCGTGGAGTGGGCCTGGGTCGGGTTCTGGCCGATGAACTCCATGATGTCGATCTCCCCGTTGTACGGCCACGGGCGGCCGTCGAGGAAGTCGGCGCCCATCATCCAGAACGCGGGCCACAGGCCGCGGCCCTCGGGCACCTTCACGCGGGCCTCGAACCGGCCGTACTGCGCGTGGAACTTGTTCGAGGTGTTCATCCGGTGCGACGTGTACTGCCGCCCGTCGCGGTCCTCCCGCCGGGCCTCCAGCACGAAGTTGCCCTGGCCGTCCTGGAACCCGTTGCCGCTCGGGGTGTAGACCTGCTGCTCGTTGTTCTGCGGCAGGCCCGCGTCGATGGTCCACTTCGCGCCGTCCGCCGCCGTGCCGGCCGGGCCGTTGAACTCGTCGCTCCAGACGAGATCGAGGTCGTCGAAGTCGGGGTCGGCGGGCTCGGCCGGGGGAGCGGTGGGCGCGCCGCCGGTGCCGTAGACCTGGAACTCCCACAGCGAGTAGCCGTAGGGGCCGCTCCGGTCGCGCAGGTGCACGCGCACGTGCCGGCCGTCGGCGTCGAGCGGGACGGTCTGCTTGAAGCCGGTGCCGCTCGTGGTGCTGTGCACGGTGCGCCACGTGGTGCCGTTGTCGGACACCTCGATGTCGTAGGCCGTCGCGAACGCCGGGTCCCACTGCAGCACCACGCTGGTCACGTGCGCGGCGGCCCCGAGGTCGACGGCGATCCAGCCCTCGTCGACCCAGCCCGTGTCCGGGCTGACGGCCCAGCGGCTGGCCGGGTCCAGGTCGAAGGCCTTGTCCGGCGAGCAGAGCCAGCAGTTGCCGTCGTTCTGCGAGCTGGAGGCGCTGCCCTGCTTGCCGTAGGAGAGCAGCGAGGTGTCGGTGGGCGTGCCGCCCCCGGTGCCGAACACCTGCAGCTCCCACAGGGAGACGCCCCACTGGGTGGCGCGCTGGGTGACCCAGAGGCGCAGGTAGCGGCCGGAACCGTCGACGTCGAGGTTCTGGTCGCCGCCCGTGCCGGTTGTGGTCGAGTAGACGGTGGACCACGCGGCGCCGTCGGCGGAGGTCTCGATCCGGAAGCCGGACGCGTACGCGCCCTCCCAGTCGAGGACGACGCGGTCGATCGCCTGGACGGAGCCCAGGTCGACGCGGATCCACTGGTTGTCGGCGGCGGCGCTGGACCAGCGGGTGCCCGGGTCGCCGTCGACGGCGTTGTTCCCGGTGCTCCAGTCGAACTCGGTGCTGGAGGTGGTGACGGGCCGGCCCTGGGAGAGCGGTTCTGCGGCGGCCGATGCGGTGGTGACCTGGGTGATCGCACCCAGGGCGAGCAGGGCCGCGGCGGTGGTCGCCGCCGCGAGCAGGCGGAGGTGTCTGCGCATGTGACGTGCTCCTTCGAACGTCGGTCTGGCACGTTGAGCCATCTGAGAGAGCGCTCTCTGAGATGGTCGCGGACATTCCGGACTCCGGTCAAGACTTTCGGCGAAGTTTGCTGACCGACCTGTAAGTGAAGGGGCCTAAGGCCGGACGACGATCTTGCCGAACTGCTCGCCCTCGTCCAGCCGCGCCAGGCCCTCCGCGGCCTTCGCGAGCGGTACCTCGGCGTCGATCACCGGACGCACGCCCGTGCGCGCGCAGAACCGGGCGAGCGCGCCCAGGTCCTCGCGCGAGCCCATGGTGACGCCCTGGACCCGGATCTCCTGGAAGAAGATGCGGGTCAGCTCGGCCGGGGGAGCGTCGCCCGACGTCGCGCCGCACACCAGCACCGAGCCGCCCGGGCGCACCGAGCGGATCGAGTGGGCCCACGTCGCCTGGCCCACCGATTCCAGCACGGCGTCCACGCGCGCCGGCAGCCTGGCGCCGGTCTCGACCGCTCCCGCCGCGCCCAGCGCGACGGCCCGCTCCCGCTTCTCCGCGGAGCGCGACGTCACCCAGACCTCCAGGCCGGCCGCCGCGCCCAGCGTGACCGCCGCCGTCGCCAGCCCGCCGCCGGCGCCCTGCACGAGCACGCGGTCGCCGGGCGTGAGCCCGCCCTTCGTGAACAGCATGGAGTAGGCGGTGAGCCACGCCGTCGGCAGGCACGAGGCCTCCTCGAACGACAGCTCGGCGGGCTTCGGCACCAGGTTCGCGGTGGGCACCGCCACGCGCTCGGCGAGGGTCCCGGGGTAGCGCTCCGAGAGCAGCGACCGTGGCTCCTTCGGCCCGACGCCGTGGCCGTCGGCCCCGATGACGCCGTGCACGATCACCTCGGTGCCGTCCGGTGCCACACCCGCGGCGTCGGTGCCGAGGATCATCGGTAGCTGCTGCTCCTTGAGGCCGACGCCGCGCAGCGACCACAGGTCGTGGCGGTTCAGGCTCGCGGCCTTCACCTCCACCGTGGTCCAGTGCTCCGGCGTCTCCGGTTCGGGACGGTCGCCCACCTCCAGGCCGTCGAGGGGGCTGTCGGGCGCGAAGTGGGTCACATAGGCGGCGAGCATCCGTTCAACCTACCCGGCCCACGGTGCCGGCCAGGTAGGTCGAACGAACGGAAGATCACCTTCCGGACTGCTCCGTGCCGATGTCGAACATCCACGAGATGCCGAACCGGTCGGTGAGCGCCCCGTAGTAGTCGCCCCACGGGGCGAGCTCGAGCGGCTGGCCCGGGGTCGCGCCGTCGGACAGCTTCTCGTAGGCGCCCTTGATGTACTCGTGGTCGTCCGGGCCGCCGGTCAGGGAGACGGTGACGCCGCTGGTGGGTGCCACGTACTCCATGAACGACGGCGTGTCGGCCGCCATGATCGTGAGGCCGCCCGGTGCGTCGAGCTGCCCGTGCATGACGAGGGCCTTGTCCTCGTCGGGGGTCGGCATACCCTCCATCGGGTTCTCGCCGAAGGTGCTGACGGTGAGCTCACCGCCGAGCACGGACCGGTAGAAGTCCAGGGCGTCCTTGGCCTCGGACTTGAAGCTGAGGTACGGATTGAGCTTTGCCATACGGCCACGCTAAGCCTGGGCCGCGCGGTCCGCGCGACGGTTACCCGAGGAACTCGCTCACCATGGGGCCGATCTGGTCGGCCTCGACCAGGAACCCGTCGTGGCCCACGTCGCTCGTCACGATCCGCAGCGGCTCCGCCTGCGGGATCCAGCGCGCCAGCCGCGCGGACTGCGTGGGCGGGAACAGCCGGTCGCTGTCCACCGCCACGACCAGGGCGCGCGCGGTGATCTGGCTGAGCGCGCCCTCGACGCCGCCGCGGTCGCGCCCCAGGTCGTGCGACAGCATCGACTCCGTGAGCACCAGGTAGGAGTTGGCGTCGAACCGGCGGGCCAGCTTGTCGCCGTGGTGCTCCAGGTAGGACTGCACGGCGAACCGGCCGCCCGCGAACGGGTCCTCGCCGCCCTGCGGCAGCCGGCCGAACCGCTGGTCCAGCTCGTAGCTCGTGCGGTACGTCGTGTGCGCGATCTGGCGGGCGATGCCCAGGCCGGTGTGCGGGCCGTCGTCGTCGGCCGCGTCGTAGTAGTCGCCGCCGCGGAAGCGCGGGTCCACGCGGATCGCGGCGAGCTGCGGGTGCGCCCACGCGATCTGGTCGCCGCCGGTCTGGGCGGTCGTCGCGATGGCCGCGACGTTCCGCACGGGGATGCCCGACTCGGGCCCGAGCAGCGCCCACTCCAGCACGCGGAGCCCGCCCATCGAGGCGCCGATCACCAGGTCCCACGACCCGATCCCGAGCTCCCGGGTCAGCGCGATCTCCACGGCCACCTGGTCGCGGGTCGTGATGTAGGGAAAGCGGCCGCCCCAGGGGCGCCCGTCGTCCGCCGTCGACGACGGCCCGGTGGTGCCCTGACAGCCGCCCAGCGCGTTGGGCGCCACCACGAAGTAGCGGTCGGTGTCGATGGGCCGCCCCGGGCCGACCATCTGCGCCCACCAGCCGCTGGTGACGTGTCCCGGCCCGGCCTCGCCCGTGACGTGGGAGTCGCCCGTGAGGGCGTGCAGCACCAGCACGGCGTTCGAGCCGTCCGCGTTCAGCGTGCCCCACGTCTCGTAGGCCACGCGGACGGCGGGCAGGCGCCCGCCCGCCTCGAGCTCGAAGGAGCCGACGTCGGCGAACTGCCGCCGCCCCGGGTCGTCGCCCTCCCGCCACGCGCCGCTCGGCGGCACCGGCGGCTTGCTCCGGGCGCGCGAGGTCTCGACGGGTCCCGCCGGACCGGGCCGGGCGACGTCGCCCGTGTCGGGCCGGCCGCCGCCGTGGGCGTCGTCCGACACGGAGAACGGGACGCTCGCGGTGCGGAGGGTCTGGTCGGGGGCGCCGTGCTCGGCCTTCGGGGTGGTGATGGCCATGGCTTCTCCTACGGCTCGGGGTGCGGAGCGGGCACCGGAGGGTTCCCCGGTGCCCGCTCCAGGTACGGACGGGACGATCAGCTGGTCTCCTCGCCCAGGAGGTTCTTGGCGGCGGTGAAGCCGAGCTCCAGGTCCGCCAGGATGTCCTCCACGTTCTCCAGGCCCACCGCCAGGCGCACCAGGCCGGGCGTGACGCCCGACAGCGCCTGCTCGTCCGGCGTGAGCTGGGAGTGGGTCGTGGAGGCGGGGTGGATCACGAGCGACCGGACGTCGCCGATGTTCGCCACGTTGGAGTGCAGCTGCAGCGCCGAGACGAAGGCCTGGCCCGCGTCCGCGCCGCCGTCGAGCTCGAAGGCGAGCACCGCGCCGGCGCCCTTCGGTGCGTACTTCTGGGCGTTGGCGTGCCACGGCGACGTCGCCAGGCCGGCGTAGTGCACGCCGCGGACGTCGTCCCGGGCCTCCAGCCACCGGGCGACGTGCTCGGCGTTGGCCACGTGCCGCTCGATCCGCAGCGACAGCGTCTCCAGGCCCTGGGCGAGCAGGAACGCGTTGAACGGCGAGATCGCGGCGCCGAGGTCGCGCAGGAGCTGGACGCGCGCCTTGAGCACGAAGGCCAGGTTGGCGCCGAGCGCGCCGTCCACGCCCAGGTCCCGCGCGAAGACGATGCCGTTGTAGCTCGGGTCCGGCGTGTTGAAGCCGGGGAACCGCTCGGGGTCGGCCGCGAAGTCGAACCGGCCGCCGTCGACGATCACGCCGCCGATCGCGCTGCCGTGCCCGCCCAGGTACTTCGTCGCGGAGTGCACCACGATGTCGGCGCCGTGCTCGAACGGGCGGATCAGGTACGGGGTGGCCACCGTGTTGTCCACGATGAGCGGGACGCCGGCCTCGTGGGCCGCGGCCGCGACACCCTCGATGTCGAGCACGTCGGCGCGCGGGTTCGGGATGGTCTCGCCGAAGAACGCCTTCGTGTTGGGCCGGACGGCGGCGCGCCAGGCGTCGAGGTCGTGCGGGTCGTCCACGAACGTCGTCTCGATGCCGAACTTCGGCAGCGTGTGGTGCAGCAGGTTGTACGTGCCGCCGTAGAGGCTCGCGGAGGCGACGATGTGGTCGCCCGCCTGCGCGAGGTTCAGGATCGCGAGGGACTCCGCGGCCTGGCCGGAGGCGACCAGCAGCGCGCCGACGCCGCCCTCCAGGCTGGCGATGCGGTCCTCGACGACCTGCTGCGTCGGGTTGCCGATGCGCGTGTAGATGGGCCCGAGGTCCTTCAGGGCGAACCGGTCGGCCGCGACCCCGGCGTCGGGGAACACGAACGAGGTGGTCTGGTAGATCGGCAGGGCGCGTGCGCCGGTCGTGGGGTCGGGCTCCTGGCCGGCGTGGATCTGGCGGGTCTCGAACGACCATTGGGGCTGCGTCATGGCTCTCCTGCTTCCTGTGCGGGGTGGCGTGCTTCTGGCTGAACTGACCGAGCTGAGCCGCGGCATGCCCCGTGGGGCCTGCGCATCAGGAGGGGTCCGCGGCGGGTCGAGGGCGCGCACGCGGAAGTCGGCCGGACGGCCGAGGGCAGGCGAACGTGCGCTGGATCAGCAACAACACATTCGACGAGTCATGGTGCGACCGTAGACGGCCGCGGGCGAGGGCGAAAGCCATGTCTTGAATCGTGAGATGCAGAAATGAGACAGGGTGGGCGACTCTGGTCCCGTGTCGGCGTATGCGCCGTTTTGCCTTCCGGATGCGCACTTCGGAGGCTCGGGGCACATTTGATCCCGTAACAACGGAGTGATTCACAGGATCTGCGCAAGGCGACACGCCGGAGTGGTGCGGATCGGAAGGGGGATCATGCGACGGATCCAAGCTCTGGACGAGTCCGCCGGGTCGGAGCAGCACCGGCACGGCGGCGTGCTGGCGTTCCGTGCCCTCGGATCGGCGGTCCTCGCCTTCAGCCTGGTGTTCCCCTGGGGCCCCAGCGCCGAGGCGGAACCGCCTGCCGACCCGCCGTCGGCCCAGGACGTGCAGGATGCCCGCGACGCCGTGGCCGCCGGGACCCTGGACGTCCACGAGGCCGAGGCGGCCCTGGTGGCGCTCCGCACGGAGCTTGAGGCCGCGCAGGTCCGCGTCCAGGTGGCCGGCGCCGACTACGCCGAGGCGCAGCAGGCGGTCGAGCAGGCGAAGGCGGAGGTCGCGACGGCCCGGAAGGCAGCGGCGAAGGCGCACCGGGGCGAGGTGACGGCGCGGGGGAGCCTGGCCGAGGTCTACCGGGCGTCGTCGCGCGACGACGGCCTGGGGCCGCTCGGCGTGGCCCTGCGCGCCGACTCGGTGCCCGACCTGGTGGGCCGCAGCGCGGCCGAGCGCGCGGTGCAGCGCAAGGTCGGCGGCGCCCTGGCCGGTTACCAGGACGCGCGCGCCGCCTCGGAGTCCGCCGACGCCCGCTGGTCGGCGGCCAAGGAGGAGCTCGACGCGGCGGCGGAGCGCGCCGAGACCGCGTACGACGCCGCCCAGACGGCCGCCGCGGACCTCGAGGCGCGTACCCGCGCGGCCGAGGCCGAGCGGCAGGCGCTCGTGGAGCGGCTCGCGGAGCTGCGGCAGACCAGCGTGCGGATCGAGCGGGAGCGGGAGGCCGCAGAGGCCGCCGCCGCGGAGGCGGCCCGCGAGGCGGCCGCGCGGGCGGAGCTCGAACGGCAGCAGGCGGCGCGGGACGCCGCCGAGGCCGAGGCCGAGGCGCGCGCGGCGGAGGCGGCGCCCGCGGAGCGCGGTTCGGGTGGTTCCGGTGGTTCCGGTAGCTCCGGCAGCTCCGGTGGGGGCAGCGGTTCCGGCGGGGGCGGCGCGGCCTCGGCGGGCCCGCGCGCGCCGGCCGTCCAGCCCACGTCGGGGGTCACCGTCGGGTCGGCGGGCCGCGGTGTCGGCGCCGTGACCTGGGCCCGCACAAAGATCGGGGCGCCCTACCTGCTGGGCGCCGCGGGGCCGTCGTCGTACGACTGCTCGGGGCTGACGATGATGTCGTGGGCGAGCCAGGGCGTCGACATCACGCGGACGTCGCGGTCGCAGTACCTGGCGGTCGGCAAGGTGGGCTACGGCGCGCTGCGGCCCGGCGACCTCATCTTCTACGGCTCGAACCCGAGCGACCCGTCGTCGATCTACCACGTGGCCATGTACACGGGCGGCGGCATGATGATCGAGGCGACCCTGCCCGGGCACCCGCTCTCGGAGAACCCGCTGCGCCTGTCGGGCGCGATGCCCTACGCGGGCCGGCCCTAGCCGGAAGTGTCAGACGCCCAGGTCACCGGGGTGACCTGGGCGTCTGACAGGTGGTGCTGCGGGCTGCGTCAGTGCTTGTCGTAGTAGCCCGTGTCCTTGGCCCGCTGGATCGAGCGGACGATCTCGGCCTCGGCCTCGGAGCGGCCCACCCAGTGGGCGCCCTCGACGGACTTGCCGGGCTCCAGGTCCTTGTAGACCTCGAAGAAGTGCTGGATCTCCAGGCGGTGGAAGTCCGAGACGTCGTCGATGTCCTGGCGCCACGCCGCGCGCTGGTCACCGGTCGGCACGCACAGCACCTTGTCGTCGCCGCCGGCCTCGTCGCGCATGCGGAACATGCCCAGGGCGCGGCACCGGATCAGGCAGCCGGGGAACGTGGGCTCCTCCAGCAGGACCAGGGCGTCCAGCGGGTCGCCGTCCTCGCCGAGGGTGTCCTCGATGAAGCCGTAGTCGTCCGGGTAGCGCGTCGAGGTGAAGAGCATGCGGTCGAGGCGGATGCGTCCGGTCTCGTGATCCACCTCGTACTTGTTCCGCTGACCCTTGGGGATCTCGATCGTGACGTCGAACTCCACGCCGATGTGCTCCAGTTCTCGATGATGGTCGCCGAAGTGTCTTACCGCGGCGGCGGTCTTGCGCCTGTCCAGTGTGCCATGTGTCTTGTATCCCGACCGTGACCTGTGGTCAGAACCACTGCCCGTGTTCGGCATAATTCGCAGCGTGCGCGACACGCGCGGGAATCGACGGCATATGTGGGTGAAATTTCCCGTGAATCGCCGCTGTCGTACACGCCGCGTGGTTTGCCGCGACTAGAGTTGGCGATGGCTTTCACGTGACGATCGAGAGGATGCCCATGGAGTGGGGGTTGCGCTCCGGCGCTGCCGTCGCCGCGGTCGTCGCACTGTTCGGTGGGTACCTGGTCGCGGACGCGTACGACGTCGTCCCCGGCATGCTCACCACTGCCGCACCCTGGCCCGAGCCGAGTCCGTTCCCGTCCGCGCCCGGCGCCGTCGACGGGCCCGAGCCCGCCGGGCTCCTGAGCGACCTGCCGAGCGACGCCCCCGTGCCGGACAGCGTGGAGATGCAGCGCCTGGTGAGCGACCTGGCCAAGGACAAGCGGCTCGGCTCGCGCGTCGGCGTGGTCGTGGCGGACGGCACGTCGGGTCAGGTGCTCGGCTCGTCCAGCCCGGACAAGCTGATGACCCCCGCCTCCACGCAGAAGCTCTTCACCGGCGTCGCGGCGCTCTCGTCGTCCATGGCGAACAGCACCCTGCAGACCAAGGCCGTGCTCGTCGACGACAACACCGTGGTGCTCGTGGGCGGCGGCGACATGATGCTGGCCGAGGGCAAGGGCGACCCAAACGCGGTTAACGGTCGTGCCGGGCTCGCCGATCTCGCCCAGCAGGTCGCCGCCAAGATCAAGGTCACCGGGGCCACCGAGGTGCGGGTCGCGCTCGACGACACGCTCTTCACGGGCGACGAGATCGCCCCCACCGTCGCGAGCCCGGACATCGCCGCGGGCTACATCGCGCCCGTCTCGTCCCTCGGCATCAACGTCGGGCTGCTGGGCGACGGCTACACGGACAACGGGCCCCGCGCCTCGGACCCGGGCAAGTACGCCGCCGAGGCGTTCTCCGCGGCCCTGGAGAAGCAGGGGCTGACGACGGCCGGCGCCGTGATCGACGAGACCGCGCCGGACGACGCGCGCGTGCTCGGCGAGGTGAGCTCCGCACCGCTGGCGGACGTCGTCGGCTTCGCGATGCAGTACTCCGACAACACCATCACCGAGGTGCTCGGGCGCCTGGTCGCGGTGGACGCCGGCCTGCCCGGCTCGAACGACGGCGCCACCCAGGCCGTGATCGCCCAGGCCAAGCGGCTCGGCGTCGACATGACCGGTGCCCGGCTGCGGGACTGCTCCGGGCTCGGCGACGGCTCGTACCTCAGCGGGCAGCAGCTCGTGGACCTGCTCGGCGTCATGGTGGACCCGGCGAACCCCGAGCTGCGCAGCGAGGCCGTCGGCATGCCCATCGCGGGGCTCACCGGCACGCTCGACGTGACCCACGGGCGCTTCACGGGGGCCAACGCCGCCCGCGGCCTCGCCCGGGCCAAGACCGGCAGCCTGCCCAAGGTGCGCGCGCTCGCCGGGACCGTGGTCACGGCCGACGACCGGCTGCTCGTCTTCTCCGTGCTCGCCGACTCCATCCCGGCCAAGCAGACGGCGGGCGCCACGTCCATCTACGACGGGTTCGTGGGCGACCTCGCGGCGTACTCCACCCAGGGCTGACGCGGCAGCACCCCGGGCCGTTACCGTGGTCCGGTGACCCAGGCCTCCGCATCCCCACAGATCGTCGACTGGTCAGCAGCGGCACAGATCGCGGCGCGCCTCGCCGCGCCCGGCCCCCTGGCCGGACGGGACGAGCTCGCCGCCCTGGTGAGCGGCCTGCGGACGGCGGCGGGCGACGCCGTCGGGCACGTGTTGGAGACCACGCGGATGACGCCGGCCGGCACCTACGGGGCCGACGGGGCCGGCCTGAGCCCGGTCGCGGTCGTGGACCGCGCGAGCTGGGCCCGCGCGAACACCCAGTCGATGGCCGTCATGACCGACGGGATCGGCACGGCGGTCGCCGAGATCTCCCGGAGCGCCACCTCCGCCGGTGCCCAGATGGCCGGCGCCGCCGAGATCGGGGCCGTGCTCGCCCTGCTCAGCGGCCGCGTGCTGGGGCAGTTCGACCCGTACTCCGGCCCCGGCCGGCTGCTGCTCGTGGCCCCCAACGTGCTGCAGGCCGAGCGCGCGCTGCAGGTCCCGGAGCAGGACTTCCGGCTCTGGGTCTGCCTGCACGAGCAGACGCACGCCCTCCAGTTCGCCGCGGCGCCCTGGCTCGCCGGCCACCTCAGCGGACGCACGCGGGGCCTGGTCTCCGGCATGGCCCGCACCTCCGCCGAGCTGGCCAAGGCCCGGTTCGACCGCAAGCTCGCCGTGATCGGGCGCAGCGTGCTCGACGCCCTGCGGGGCGAGGGCGGCACCCTCATGGACGGCATGCTCACCCACGAGCAGAAGGCCGAGCTCGCCGACATCACCGCCGTCATGGCCCTCCTGGAGGGGCACGCGGACGTGATGATGGACGCCGTCGGGCCGCGCGTGGTGCCGTCCGTGCGGCGCATCCGCGCCAAGTTCGAGCGGCGGCGCGACGGCGAGGGCCGCAGCACCTTCGACGTCGTGGTGCAGAAGCTGCTGGGCATGGAGGCCAAGCTCGCGCAGTACCGCGACGGCGCCGCGTTCGTGCGCACCGTGGAGCGCACCGTGGGCCGCGACGGCCTCAACGCCGTCTGGGCCGGGCCCGAGAACCTGCCGAACGCCCGGGAGATCGCCGACGCCCGCGCGTGGGTGCGCCGGGTGCACGGATGAGGGTGCGCGGATGAGCGGGGACGCCTGACCGTGGCCCGCGTCGACCCCGCCGTCGCCGCGGCGCGCAACGCGGTCCGGGCGGCGCTCGCGGGCCTGGGCCCCGACGACCTGGTGCTCGTCGCCTGCTCCGGCGGGGCCGACAGCCTCGCGCTGGCCGCGGCGACGGCGTTCGAGGCCCGCCGCGTGGGTCGCTCGGTGCGCTCGCGCGGCTACGCCGTCCGCGCCGGCGCCGTCCTCGTGGACCACGGCCTGCAGGCCGGGTCGGCCGACGTCGCCGCCCGCGCCGCCGAGCAGTGCCGGGCGCTCGGCCTCGACCCGGTGCTGGTCCGGTCCGCCGACTGGTCCGGCACGGCGCTCGACACCGAGGGACCCGAGGGGGCCGCCCGGACCGCGCGGTACCGGGCCCTGGAGCAGGCCGCCGCCCGGACGGGGGCCGCGCGGGTGCTGCTCGGGCACACCCTGGACGACCAGGCGGAGCAGGTGCTGCTCGGCCTCGCGCGCGGGGCCGGCGCCCGGTCGCTCGCCGGGATGCCGCGGGAGCGCGGGATCTTCCGCCGGCCCCTCCTCGGCCTGCGCCGCGCGCAGACCGAGGCCGTGTGCGCGGCGTCGGGCCTCGGCTGGTGGACCGACCCCACCAACCTGCTGCCCGACGCCGAGGCCGACGCCGGGGCCGCGGCCGGCGGGTTCACGCCCCTGCGCTCGCTGGTGCGGGGCCGGGCGCTGCCCGTGCTCGAGGACACCCTCGGGCCCGGCGTGGCCGAGGCGCTCGCGCGCACGGCGGACCAGCTGCGGGACGACGCCGACCTGCTGGACTCCCTCGCGGCGGAGCTGCTGGCGCGGGCTCAGGCCGAGAGCGCCGAGCCCGAGGCGGGGGAGCAGGCGCTCGACGCCGAGGTGCTCGCCCGGGCCCATCCCGCCCTGCGCCGCCGGGCCCTGCGCCTCGCCGCGCTCGCGGCGGGCTCCCGGCCCACGGACACCACTACCCGGCACGTCGACGCGCTGGACGCGCTCGTCGTGTCCTGGACCGGCCAGGGTCCCGTGCAGCTCCCGGGCGGGACACGGGCACGGCGCGCGTGTGGCAGGCTTTTCCTGCGCGCCGCGCCGACCGGGAACTCGGACGGCTGGACCGGCGTCAGACCCCCCACCACAACTCAGGAGTGACTCGTGGACCAGTCCGACGTCGGACCCGACCTCGCAGAGGTGCTGCTCACCGAGGAGCAGCTCAGCAAGAAGCTCGACGAGATGGCCGCGCAGATCGACGCGGACTACGCGGGCAAGGATCTGCTCCTGGTCGGTGTGCTCAAGGGTGCGGTCATGGTGATGGCCGACCTGTCCCGCCGTCTGCACCACAAGGCGCAGATGGACTGGATGGCGGTCTCCTCCTACGGCTCGGGCACCAAGTCCTCCGGGGTGGTGCGCATCCTCATGGACCTGCGTTCCGACCTGACCGGGCGCAACGTGCTCATCGTCGAGGACGTCATCGACTCGGGCCTCACGCTGTCCTGGCTGGTCTCCAACCTGCGCTCGCGCGGCCCGGAGTCGGTCGAGATCGCCTCGATGCTCCGCAAGCCGGACGCCGCGCAGGCCGACGTGGACGTGAAGTACCTCGGGTACGACATCCCCAACGAGTTCGTCGTGGGCTACGGCCTGGACTACGCGGAGAACTATCGGAACCTGCCGTTCGTTGCCACCCTGGCACCGCACGTCTACGGGGGCTGACCCCCTCAGCCCACGAGGCGCCGCGAGATGCCCGTCCCCGGCGGTTCGTCGCGTCTGGGCGAGTGTGGTCCAGGAGTCACATGCTCTGGGCGAACACTCGGGGCTCCTCTCAGGGAGACCATGTAGTTTCGACGGATACATACTGCGCGAGCGGAGGGAAACGGGGCCTAGTCCCCGTCGCCGATGAACATCAAGAAGCTTCTGAGTGGGCCCGTCATCTGGATCCTGGTCGCCTTGGTCGTGGTGACGCTGGCCATCTCAGCACTGAACCAGCCCAACGTCTCGCGAATCGAGACGTCACAGGGGATCGAGCTGCTCCAGGGCAGCACGGTGAAGCATGCCCTCATGGTCGAAGGCGAGCAGCGGGTCGAGCTCGAGCTCACCAAGGCGTACAAGTCGACCGAGGGTGAGGGCGACGCCGCCGAGGAGGTCGACCACGGCAAGACGGTCGAGTTCTTCTACACGCAGCCGCAGGGCGACCGGGTCGACGACGCGATCGTGAAGTCCGCCCCGGCCGACGGGTTCGACTCGGAGGTGCCGCAGCCCAGCTTCTGGTCCTCGATGCTGTCCGTGCTGATCCCGTTCCTCCTGATCGGTGTCGTGTTCTGGTTCCTGCTGTCGCGGGCCCAGGGCGGCGGCAACCGGGTCATGGGCTTCGGCAAGTCCAAGGCCAAGCTCGTCAGCAAGGACACCCCGCAGGTGACCTTCGCCGACGTCGCAGGCGCGGACGAGGCCGTCGAGGAGCTCCAGGAGATCAAGGAGTTCCTCGCCGAGCCGGCCAAGTTCCAGGCCGTGGGAGCCAAGATCCCCAAGGGCGTGCTGCTGTACGGCCCGCCCGGTACCGGTAAGACGCTCATCGCGCGCGCCGTCGCCGGCGAGGCCGGCGTGCCGTTCTACTCGATCTCCGGCTCGGACTTCGTCGAGATGTTCGTCGGCGTCGGCGCCAGCCGCGTGCGCGACCTCTTCGAGCAGGCCAAGCAGAACTCGCCGGCGATCATCTTCGTCGACGAGATCGACGCCGTCGGCCGCCACCGCGGCGCCGGCATGGGCGGCGGGCACGACGAGCGCGAGCAGACGCTGAACCAGATGCTCGTCGAGATGGACGGCTTCGACGTCAAGACGAACGTCATCCTGATCGCCGCGACGAACCGCCCCGACATCCTCGACCCGGCGCTGCTGCGCCCGGGCCGCTTCGACCGCCAGGTCGCCGTGGAGGCCCCGGACCTCAAGGGCCGCGAGGCGATCCTCAACGTGCACGCGCAGGGCAAGCCGATGGTCCCCGAGGTCGACCTCGCGGCCGTGGCCCGCCGGACGCCCGGGTTCACGGGCGCCGACCTCGCCAACGTGCTCAACGAGGCCGCGCTGCTCACCGCCCGCAGCGGTGCCCAGCTCATCGACGACCGCGCGCTGGACGAGGCCATCGACCGCGTCGTGGCCGGCCCGCAGAAGCGCACGCGCGTCATGCAGTCCAAGGAGCAGAAGATCACCGCGTACCACGAGGGCGGGCACGCCCTGGTGGCCGCCGCGATGCGGTACACGGACCCCGTCACCAAGGTGACGATCCTGCCGCGCGGCCGGGCCCTGGGCTACACGATGGTCATGCCGCTCGAGGACAAGTACTCGACCACCCGCAACGAGCTGCTCGACCAGCTCGCGTACGCCATGGGCGGGCGCGTGGCCGAGGAGATCGTGTTCCACGACCCGACCACGGGCGCCTCGAACGACATCGAGAAGGCCTCGGCCATCGCCCGCAAGATGGTGACCGAGTACGGCATGAGCGAGCGCGTCGGCGCCATCAAGCTCGGCACCAGCTCGGGCGAGCCGTTCCTGGGCCGTGACTACGGGCACGAGCGCGACTACTCCGAGGCCGTCGCCGGCACCATCGACAACGAGGTGCGCAAGCTCGTCGAGGCCGCGCACGACGAGGCGTGGGAGGTGCTGACCCAGTACCGCGACGTGCTCGACGAGCTGGTGCTGCGCCTGCTCGAGAAGGAGACGCTGAACCAGAAGGAGCTCGCGGACGTCTTCGCGCCCGTCGAGAAGCGCGCGGCGCGCGACGTCTGGCTCTCCAGCGAGCAGCGCACCGTGCACACGCGCGGCCCGGTCCTGACGCCCAAGGAGGTGGCGGCCCAGAACGGCCACACCGACGTGGTGCCGCAGGACGAGGCCGTCGTGGACGCGGCGACGCCGTCGGACAACGCCCACCCAGACTCGTCGAACTGACCGGAGCACCACGATGACCGACGGGTCGATCACACCCTTGTCGACGCCCGTGCGGCGTGCGGCGGACGTCCCGCCGTACGACGCCGCACGGGCCGAGGCGGCAGTGCGCGAGCTCCTCCTCGCCGTCGGCGAGGACCCCGAGCGGGAGGGCCTGCGTGAGACGCCGGCCCGCGTCGCCCGGGCGTACCGGGAGATCTTCGCGGGCCTCCGGCAGGAGCCCGAGGACGTGCTGACCACCACCTTCGACCTCGGTCACGAGGAGATGGTGCTGGTCAAGGACATCGAGGTGTACTCCACCTGCGAGCACCACCTGGTGCCGTTCCACGGCGTGGCGCACGTGGGGTACATCCCGAACGTGGACGGGCGCATCACCGGGCTGAGCAAGCTGGCCCGGCTGGTCGAGGTCTACGCGCGCCGACCGCAGGTGCAGGAGCGCATGACCACGCAGATCGCGGACTCGCTCGTGGAGATCCTCGAGCCGCGCGGCGTGCTGGTCGTCGTCCAGTGCGAGCACCTGTGCATGTCGATGCGCGGCGTGCGCAAGCCCGGCTCCCGGACCGTCACCTCCGCGGTGCGCGGTGTCATGCGGGACGGTGCGACGCGAGCCGAGGCGATGAGCCTCATCCTCGGGAAGTGACGGTGTCCGCCGTCCCGCCCCACATCGCCCGGGACGCCCGGGTGCACGGCCTGCCCGAGCTTTCCGGGGCAGGCCGTACCCTCGTCATGGGTGTGGTCAACGTCACGCCGGACTCGTTCTCGGACGGCGGCGAGTGGTTCGAGCCGTCGGCCGCCGTGGCGCACGGGCTGGAGCTGCTCGGCGAGGGCGCGGACATCCTGGACGTGGGCGGGGAGTCCACCCGGCCCGGGTCCGTGCGCGTGCCGCAGGACCAGGAGCTGGCCCGGGTGCTGCCCGTGATCGAGCAGCTCGCCGCGCGCGGCGCGGTCGTGAGCGTGGACACCACGCGCGCCGCCGTCGCCGAGCGCGCCGTGGCCGCCGGGGCGCGCATCGTGAACGACGTCTCGGGTGGCCTCGCCGACCCCGAGATGGGGCGCGCCGTGGCCGAGACCGGTGCCGCCTACGTGGCGATGCACTGGCGCGGCCACGCGGACGTCATGGACGACCTCGAGGTGTACGACGACGTCGTGGCCGACGTCCGCGACGAGCTCGCGGCCCGCATGGCCGCGCTGCACGACGACGGGGTGCGGCCCGACCAGGTGATCCTCGACCCGGGCCTGGGCTTCGCCAAGGCAGGCGTGCTGAACTGGCCGCTGCTGGCCCACCTCGACGCGCTCCACCAGCTGGGGCGGCCGGTGCTGGTCGGCGCCTCCCGCAAGCGGTTCCTGGGCCACCTGCTCGCCGACCCGGCGGGGCGTACCGCTCCGCCGCGGGCGCGCGACGACGCGACGGCCGCCATCTCGGCGCTGTCGGCGGCCGCGGGCGCCTGGTGCGTGCGCGTGCACACCGCACGGGCGAGCGTGGACGCCGTCAAGGTCGCTGCCGCGTGGTCTGCCGCGGAGGGCGCACCGCGGGTAGGGTCGCCGGGTACCTCTTCCCCATCCGCACCGGAGGCATTGACTTCCACCGTGGCCTTGACCACAGAATCGTGGACGGCCGGGGGACAAGACATGCCAACCTGGCAGGATTCCGGTGCACGCAACGACGATGGGGGAGGACCACGGTGACCACAGCGTTCGGAACGGGCGTCACAGGCCCGGACGGCCGCGCGCTGGACCAGATCCAGCTGAGCGGCGTGAGCGCGCGGGGGTACCACGGTGTGCTGCCGTCCGAACGGCAGACCGGCCAGGAGTTCCGGGCCGACGTCGTGCTGTACATGGACACGCGCCCCGCTGCCGCCGGTGACGACCTGGCGCAGACCGTGAGCTACGCCGACGTCGCGGCCGACGTCCACGACATCCTGAAGGGCGACCCCGCCGACCTCATCGAGACGGTCGCCGAGCGGATCGCCGCCGCGGTGCTGGCGCGCCCGCAGATCGAGGCGGTGGACGTGCGCGTGCACAAGCCGCACGCGCCCATCCCGGTGCCGTTCGCCGACGTCGAGGTGGCCATCCGCCGCGACCGCACGCGCATGCCCGTCGTGGCCGTGCCGGCGGGGCTGCTCGCCGCGCACCCGGTGCCGGAGCCGGTGGCCGAGGCCGCCCCGGCCGAGCCCGAGCCGCAGGACTTCGAGCCCGTGGCACGCCCGGTCGCCGAGGAGCCGGAGCCGTTCCGGCCCGAGCCGTACGAGCCCTACCAGCCGGCCGAGCCCTTCCAGCCGGCCGAGCCGGCGCAGTTCGGGTCCGAGCCGTTCGGGTCCGAGCAGTTCGGCGCCGAGAAGTACGAGGCCTTCGAGGCGGAGCCGCTCGTCGAGCGCGCCCCCGCCGCCCCGGCGGTGGAGACCCCCGTCGAGGAGCCCGAGCCGCTCCCGGTGCCCGAGCTCATCGCCCCCGAGCCGCTGCAGGTCATCCCCGCGGCGTGGGAGGTGCAGGCCGAGGCCCCGGCGGAGGCCGAGCAGCGCCCCGGCAAGGAGCCCGTGTTCCAGCAGGGCGACCAGTTCCAGCAGGCCGAGCAGTTCAAGGCCGAGCCCGCCTTCGAGCCGGAGCCCGTGTTCGAGCCGGTCCAGCAGTACGAGTCCCTCCAGGGTCTCGACCAGCAGCCGGGCCCCGACCAGCCGAACGCCTTCGAGCCGCAGCAGTCCTACGAGCCGGCCCAGCCGGCGTTCCAGCAGCAGTCGTTCGAGCAGCCGCAGTACGAGCAGCCGCAGTACGAGCAGCCGCAGTACGAGCAGCCGCAGCGCGACGCGCAGCCGAACCAGTACGACCAGATGTTCGAGCAGCAGTACGACCAGGGCGACATGGAGGCGACCCGCGTCTCGGCGGCGGTCCCCGACTCCGCCGTCGGGCAGCCGGAGCCGGTGTTCGCGCAGGAGCAGCCCTACCAGGCCGAGCCGCGCGACCGGTTCGACGAGATGCCCGCCGGGTACGTGGACGTGGTCATCGCGATCGGCGCGAACCTCGGCGACCCGCAGGCCACCATGCGTTCGGCGGTCGCCGAGCTGGACCGCGTGCCGGGCGTGCAGATCACCGACGTCTCGCCGCTGGCCCGCACGGCCGCCGTCGGCGGGCCGGAGGACCAGCCCGACTACCTGAACGCCGTCCTGCTGGCCCGCACCACGCTCTCGGCGCGCGGGCTGCTGCACGCGTGCCTGGAGGTCGAGAACCTGCACGGCCGCACCCGCGACGAGCGCTGGGGCGCCCGCACGCTCGACGTCGACCTGATCACCTACGGCACCCTGACCGACGCCGCCGAGGACATCGAGATCCCGCACCCGCGGGCGCACGAGCGTGCCTTCGTCCTGGAGCCCTGGTCGCAGATCGCCCCTGAGGCCCTGCTGCCCGGCCTGGGCGGCGGTCCCGTGGGCCAGCTCGCGGCGACGGCACCCGACCGGACCGGCATCCGCTGGCTCGCGCTCGACTGGCTGACCGACCCCGAGCCCGAGCAGGGTGGCGGCACCACGGCCTCGAACCACCCCGCGGTGCCCGACGACGCCGGGCAGGACGCCCACCCCGTCGAGATGCCCCCGGCCCTGCCGCCGTCGCTCCCGCCGAGCGGGCGCCCGCAGGCCTCGCCCGGCGGCCCCGTGGTCGAGGTGCCCGGCGGCGGCCAGCCGCAGACGCACCACAGCGGTCCCGTGGACCTCGACGGCCCGAACGGCAGCCCCCAGGACCCCTACCAGGGCGGTCACCCGCAGGCCTACTCCAGCGGACCCGTTCCGGGCCCGGGCGGCTCCGTGCCGATCCCGCACCAGGCCCAGGCGGCCCCCCTGCCCCCGCGGCCGGCCCAGCCGATCGGTGTGCCCGGCAACGGGGCCGTCGTGCCGCCCCCGGAGGAGGCGCTCGTCCCCGCGCCGATCGCGCCCCGCGCGGTCCGGGACACGGCGCACGAGGAGCCGGAGCGCGAGACGCCGCCCCCGGCGTCCGCGGCGCCGGCCAAGCCGGTGTTCGCCCCGGTCAACCCGTCGCGGCAGCAGAGCGGCGTGTTCCCGCCGATGAACGGTGCCCCGCAGGAGCCCGCCGCACCCGTGTTCGCCCCGGTCGGCAACCCGCCGCAGGGCGCGCCGGAACCGGCGTCGAACGGGCACTCGAACGGCCAGCCCGCCGGCCACTCGAACGGGCAGCTCCCGGGCTACGACAACGACCACACCGTGATCCGGGTCCCCGGCTACGCGACCGAGCAGTCGATCGCGTCGTCCGACGGCCCGATCGACTCGGTGCCCTCCTGGGTGCCGGTCCGGGACGAGCGGGGGCGCGACGCCTGAGATGCGCAGAACCCCGGTCAGGACCCTGATCGCAGTCCTCGTCGCGGTCGCCGTCGTCGGCTGGCTCGTGCTGCGGGCCCTCGAGTCGCGGGGCGTGTACCTGCCGGTGGTGCCCTGGCTCGTCGACGTGGCGATCCTGGCGCTGGCCGGCGTGGTGTTCTGGATGGGCTGGGCCGTGCGGGCCTACCAGAAGGGCAAGCGGCCCTCGCTCGACGGCATCCGGGCCGCCCGGACGCTCGTCCTGGCGAAGGCCGCCGCCCTGACGGGCGCCCTGCTCGGCGGCTGGTACCTGGCGCAGGTGCTGGTGGTGCTGGGCGACCTCGCGATCGAGCCGCGCCGCGACCGCGCGGTGGCGGCGGGTATCGCCGTGCTGTGCTCGGTGGTGCTCGCCGTGATCGGTCTCGTGGTGGAGAAGTTCTGCGAGCTGCCGCCGTCCGACAAGGACCGCAGCGGCTCGGAGGAGGGCGAGTCCCCGGCCCCGGCCTGAGGCCCGCTACCCAGCGCAACCGGTCTGCGGAACAATGGCCATCATGACCAGCCCATTCGAACCGCACGACGTGACCTGGAACAGCGTGTCCCCGCGACTCGTGACGGCCCGGCTGGTCCCGGGCACGATCAGCCTCGGGATCCCGGCGGTCGCGGGTGTCGCGCTCGCGGTCACCGTGAGCCCCTGGTTCTGGATCCTCGCCGGGGTGCCCGCCGTCTTCCTGCTGTGGTCGATCCTCCTGGTCCCGCGCCAGGTCCGGGCGATCGGCTACGCCGAGCGCGACGACGACCTCCTGATCCGCAAGGGCGTCATGTTCCGGTCGATGGTCGTGGTGCCCTACGGCCGCATGCAGTACGTGGACGTCGAGGCGGGCCCGCTCGACCGCAGGCTCGGCCTGGCCAAGGTGCAGCTCCACACGGCGTCCGTCGGCACGGACGCCCAGATCCCCGGCCTGCCCCCGGACGAGGCGGCGCGCCTGCGTGACCGCCTGGCGTCCCGTGGCGAGGCCCGGCTGGCGGGGCTGTGAGCACGCCGGAGCACGAGGTCGACCGGGCCCCGGCGCAGCCCACCCAGGACACCACCGAGGAGCTCGAGTGGCGGCGCGTCCATCCCATCACCCCGCTGGTGCGGGGCTGGGCGGTGGTCGGCGCCGCCGTGGTGATCCTGGGGCAGCAGAGCCTCGACGGCGGACCGCGCGGCGGCCTCATCACGCTGGTGTCCAGCGGCTACTGGTGGACGCTGCTCGTCGCGCTGGGCGCCGTCGCCCTGGTGGGCTGGGGCTACTCGGCGCTGGCCTGGCGCATGACGTCGTTCGCCGTCGGCGAGGAGACCGTGCACCTGCGGCGCGGCATCCTGTTCCGCCAGCAGCGGCACGCGCGGCTGGACCGGCTGCAGTCGGTGGACATCCGGCAGCCGCTGGTGGCCCGGTTCTTCGGGCTGTGCGAGCTCACGCTGGAGACGGCGGGCGGCACGGACTCCGGCGTCGCCATCGGGTTCCTCAAGGGGTCCGACGCCGACGAGCTGCGCGCCGAGCTGCTCGCCCGCGCCGCGGGTCTGAAGGTCGCCGGCAAGCGGCCGGCGGTCGCCCAGGCGCCGTCCGACACGGCGGCCGCCCCCGAGGGCGCGCCGGTCGCGGACCTCGCCGCCGGGCCCGACGCCGAGGCGCCGCTGCCCGTGGGCAGCCTCGAGGCGCCCCAGGTGCCCGTCCTCACGGTGCCGCTGGGCCGCCTGATCGCCTCCGTGGTGCGCTCCGGCGCCATGATCACGCTGCTCCTGTGGGCGGCCGGGGTCGTGGTGGTCATGATCGTCACGGGCGAGTTCGCCGTCATCTCGGCGTCGCTGCCCGCGGTGCTGGGCGCCGGCGGCTACCTGTTCAACCGGGTCACGGGCGAGTTCGACTTCCGGGTGGCCATCTCGCCCGACGGCGTCCGCCTGCGGCACGGCATGCTGGAGACCCGCTCCCAGACGATCCCGCCCGGCCGCGTGCAGGCCGTCCGGCTGGTGCAGAGCGTGCTCTGGCGGGACCGCGACTGGTGGCGCGTCCAGCTCAACGTCGCCGGCTACGGCGGGGGCGAGAGCGAGGAGAAGAACAGCGTGCTGCTCCCGGTCGGCACCCGCGAGGAGGCCCTCACGGTGCTCTCCCTCGTGCTGCCCGACCTGGGCGTCGACGAGCCGCGCCGCGTGCTCGACGCGGGCCTGGACGGTGACTCGCGCAACGAGAGCAGCTACGTCACCGCGCCCCGGCGCACCCGCATACTGGATCCGGTGGCGTGGCGCCGCAACGGGTTCACCGTGACCGGCCGCGCGCTGCTGATGCGCCGGGGCCGCATGGTCAAGATCCTGGACGTGGTGCCGCACGAGCGCACGCAGTCGCTGGCCCTGAGCCAGGGCCCGTGGCAGCGCCGGCTCGGCGTGGCCTCGTTCCAGGTGCACTCCACGGAGGGCCCGGTGCACCCGGAGGTGCCGCACCTGGACGCGGCGGACGCGGCGCGGCTCATGACCGAGCAGGCCCGGCGCGCCCGCACCGCACGTGCGGCTGCGGGCCCAGAACGATGGATGGAAAGACAGGGGGAGTGACCGGTGAGTGACCCCGACGAGGTGGGCCGCAGGCCCGGCCGGCTGGGTGTCGGTGTGGTCGGAGCGGGTCGCGTGGGGGCGGTGCTCGGCAACGCGCTGCGCGCCGCCGGCCATGCGGTGGTCGGCGCGAGCGGCATCTCGGAGGACTCCCGGGAGCGCATCGAGACGCTCCTGCCGGGAGTGCCCAACCTGGAGGTGCCCGACGTCCTGGAGCGGGCCGAGCTGGTGCTCCTCGCGGTGCCCGACGACGCCCTGGGCCCCCTGGTCTCCGGCCTCGCCGACACCGGGGCCTGGCAGCCGGGGCAGCTAGCGATCCACACGTCCGGCCGCTACGGCACGGACGTGCTGGAGCCCGCCCGGGAGGGCGGCGCGATCCCGCTCGCGATCCACCCCGCGATGACCTTCACGGGCACGTCGCTCGACCTGGCGCGCCTGGAGGGCTGCACGTTCGCCGTGACCGCGCCCGCGCCGGTGCTGCCCATCGGGCAGGCGCTCGTGGTCGAGATCGGCGGCGAGCCGGTGGTCGTGGACGAGCACGCCCGCGGCCTCTACCACGCGGCCCTCGCGCACGGCGCGAACCACCTCGTGGTGCTCGTGGCGCAGGCCGCGCAGGCGCTGGAGGCGGCCGGCGTGGAGCTGCCCGGCCGGGTGCTCGCGCCGCTGCTCTCGGCGGCCCTGGAGCAGGCGACCCGGTCCGCGGACGCGCGCGACGGCGTCGGGCCGGGCGCGATCTCCGCGCTCACCGGACCGGTCTCCCGGGGCGACGTCGGCACCGTGCGCAGCCACCTGACCGAGCTCAGCGCGCTGGCCGCCGCCAGCGGCGCCACCGACATCCCCGACAGCTACACCGAGCTCGCCCGCGGGGCCACGCGCCGCGCGCTGGCGAGCCACCGCATCGGCGACACCGCCGCACAGGCCCTCCTGGACGCGCTCGACGGCGCCAGCGGGGAGTCGCACGCCGGAAGGAAGAAACAGTGAGCACCGAACCTGCCCAGCGCACCCCGCTCGTGGTCCGCACGCGTGAGGAGCTGCGCGACGAGCAGATGCGCTGGGCCCTCGCGGGGTCCCTGGAGGCCGGCGACGAGCCCGGCCGGCGCGCCGTCGTCATGACGATGGGCGCCCTGCACGAGGGCCACCTGGAGCTCGTGCGCCGGGCGCGCGCTGAGGCCGGCCCGGCCGGCCAGGTGGTCGTGACGATCTTCGTGAACCCGCTCCAGTTCGGCGCGGGCGAGGACCTGGACAAGTACCCGCGCGACCTGGACGGCGACGTCGCCAAGCTCGCGGAGGTCGGGGCCGACGTCGTCTTCGCGCCCACGCCCGACGTCGTCTACCCAGAGGGCGACCCGGTGGTGCGCGTGTCCGCCGGCCGGATCGGCGAGGTGCTGGAGGGCGCGTCCCGGCCCGGGCACCTGGACGGCGTGCTCACCGTGGTGCTCAAGCTGCTGCACCTGGTGCGGCCCGACGTCGCCCTGTTCGGCGAGAAGGACGCGCAGCAGCTCCTGGCCGTGCGCCGCATGGTGCGCGACCTGGAGGTCTCGGTCGAGGTGGTGGGCGTGCCGACCGTGCGGGAGAGCGACGGGCTGGCCCTGTCCTCGCGCAACGCCTACCTGTCGCCGGAGGAGCGGGAACGGGCGCTGGCGCTGTCGCGCGCGCTGCGGGCGGGGGCCGCCGCCGCGGACCGCGGCGCGGCGGGTGTGATCAACGACGCGCGCGAAGTGCTGGACGGCGCCGACGGCGTCGTGGTCGACTACCTGGCGCTCGTCGACCCGGTGACCGTGGACGCGGTCACCGACGACTTCTCCGGCCCCGCGCTGCTGCTCGTGGCCGCACGGGTGGGTTCCACCCGCCTGATCGACAACCAGGCCGTCGAGGTCTCGCCAGAGGTCCAGAGGTAACACCATGAGCACCACCGAGCACCGTCCGCCCGTCGGCCGTCCCGCCTCGCTGCAGCGGCCGATGATGATCTCCAAGATCCACCGCGCCACCGTGACGCAGGCGGACCTGCACTACGTCGGGTCCATCACCGTGGACGCCGACCTGCTCGACGCCGCCGACCTCGTGCCCGGCCAGCAGGTCGACGTGGTCGACGTGACCAACGGCGCCCGGCTGACCACCTACGTGATCCCCGGCGAGCCCGGCTCCGGGCAGATCTGCATCAACGGCGCGGCCGCCCACCTGGTCAGCCCGGGCGACGTCGTCATCCTCATCGGGTACGGCATGCTCTCGGACCACGACGCGCGCACGTTCCTGCCGCACGTCGTGTTCGTCGACGGGGACAACCGCATCGTCGAGATCAACGACGAGCCCGGCCACGTGCCCGACGGCTACGGGCTGGAGGAGAGCGGCCTGCCGATCGAGCCGTTCCAGCACGCGGGCCTGGTGCGCACGGCGTCGGGCCGGGCGTGAGCACCACGCCCGGACCGGGGCCGCGCCTGGCGCGGTCCCTCGCGGCCCCCGCGCCCGGCTGGACCGTCGAGGCCGACGCGATCGTCGTCGGCTCCGGGATCGCCGGCCTGACGGCGGCGCTCGAGCTGCGCACCCGCGTGCCCCGCGTGGTGCTCGTGACCAAGGGCGAGCTGTCCTCCGGCTCGACCGTGTGGGCGCAGGGCGGCATCGCCGCCGCGCTCGACCCGTCCGACTCGCCCGAGGCGCACCTGGCGGACACGTTGGCCGCCGGCGGCGGCCTGGCCGACCCCGAGGCCGTGCGGGTGCTGGTCACCGAGGGCCCGGAGCGCGTCCGCGAGCTCGTCGCGCGCGGCGCCGTCTTCGACAAGGCGGCCGACGGCGACATCGCGCTCACCCGCGAGGGCGGCCACCACGCCGACCGCATCGCGCACGCGGGCGGCGACGCCACCGGCGCGGAGATATCCCGGGCGCTGGTCGCGCAGATCGAGGCCGTGCGGCACGACCCGGGCATCGAGGTCGTGGAGAACGCGCTGGTGCTGGACGTGCTGACCACGGCGTCGGGCCGGGCCTGCGGCGCCACCCTGCACGTGCGGGGCACGGGCTCGCGCGACGGCGTCGGCGCGGTACTGGCCCCCGCCGTCGTGCTGGCCACGGGCGGGATCGGGCAGGTGTTCCGGTCGTCCACCAACCCGGCCGGCGCCACGGGCGACGGCATCGCCGCGGCCCTGAGGGCGGGCGCGGTGCTGGGCGACCTGGAGTTCGTCCAGTTCCACCCGACGGTGCTGTGGCTCGGGTCCGGCGCCAAGGGCCAGCTCCCGCTCATCTCGGAGGCCGTCCGCGGCGAGGGCGCACTGCTGCTCGACGTCACCGGGCACCGGTTCATGCCGGGCGTGCACGAGATGGCCGAGCTCGCCCCGCGGGACGTCGTCGCGCACGCGATCGTGCGGCAGCTCGCCGCGACCGGGGCCGACAACGTGCTGCTCGACGCCCGCCACCTGGGCCGGGAGTTCCTGCGCACCCGGTTCCCGACCATCAACGCGCGGCTGCTGCAGGCCGGCATCGACTGGTCCGAGGAGCCCGTGCCCGTGGCGCCCGCCCAGCACTACCACTCGGGCGGCGTGGTGACCGACCTCGACGGGCGGTCCTCGGTGGACGGGCTGTACGCGGTGGGCGAGGTCGCCTGCACCGGCGTGCACGGCGCCAACCGGCTCGCGTCGAACTCGCTGCTGGAGGGCATCGTGTTCGCCTCGCGCGCGGCGCGGGACATCGTGGCGCGGTTCGACGCGGGCGAGCTGAAGCAGGACCAGCCGGCCGAGCGGCCCGGCGGGTCCGCGCTGGTCGCGGCCGCCGCCCGGTCGCGGATCCAGAAGGTCACGTCCGCGGGGGCCGGCGTGATCCGCTCGGCCCGGTCCCTGGCCGAGGCCGACGAGCGCCTGGGCGCCGTCCGCTCCGACGCGCACCTCGCGGCCGAGGTGGTCGCCCAGCCCCAGGCCGCCGAGTGGGAGACCACCAACGTGCACATGGTGGCGCGGGCGCTGACCCGCGCGGCCTGGCTGCGCGAGGAGACCCGCGGCGGCCACTACCGCACGGACTTCCCGCGGCCGGACGACGCCTGGCGGCGCCGGGTGCGGGTGCGGCTGGACGGGGAGGGGGCGCTGACGGTCGTCTGACCTAGCATCAGCGGCATGGGCTGGGAATTCTGGATCGACCGGGGTGGCACCTTCACCGACGTCGTCGCGCGGCACCCGGACGGGGCGCTGACGACGCACAAGCTGCTCTCCGAGGACCCTGACCGATACGCCGATGCGGCAGTGGCCGGCATCCAGCGGGTCCTGACCACGGCAGGGCCAGCGGATACCCAGCCCGTGGACGCTGTCCGGATGGGCACCACGGTCGCGACCAACGCCCTGCTGGAGCGGGCGGGCGAACCCACAGTGCTGGTGATCACCCGAGGCTTCGGGGACGCCCTGCGTATCGCCTACCAGAACCGCCCGCGCATCTTCGACCGGCACATCGTCCTCCCCGAGCCCCTGTACTCGCGGGTCATCGAGGTCGACGAACGGATCGACACGACCGGCACCGTCCTGCGCGCGCCGGACCTCGACGCGCTGGCGGTCGAGCTCGACCAGGCATACCGCGACGGCTACCGAGCGGCCGCCGTCGTCTGCGTCCACGCCTATCTGTACCCGGACCACGAGCGTGCGATCGCCGAGCTGGCAACCCGGACCGGCTTCACCCAGGTCAGCCGCTCCGCCGAGGTGAGCCCGCTGGTCAAGCTGGTCCCGCGCGGCGACACGACAGTGGTCGACGCCTACCTCTCCCCGGTGCTGCGCCGCTACGTGGATCGAGTGGCGAGCGACCTGACCGGGGTGCCCCTCCAGTTCATGCAGTCGAACGGCGGGCTGACCGAGGCGCACCGGTTCCGCGGCAAGGACGCGATCCTGTCCGGCCCGGCCGGCGGGATCGTCGGCATGGTGCGGATGTCGGCGCTCGCGGGTCTCGATCACGTGATCGGATTCGACATGGGGGGCACTTCGACCGACGTCTCGCACTATGCGGGTGAGCTCGAGCGGGTCTTCGACACCGACGTCGCAGGGGTGCGGGTGCGCGCCCCGATGCTGGACATCCACACCGTCGCCGCGGGAGGCGGTTCCGTGCTGCACTTCGACGGCAGCCGGTACCGCGTCGGCCCCGACTCCGCGGGCGCCGTCCCGGGTCCGGCCTGCTATCGCGGCGGCGGTCCGCTGACGGTCACCGATGCGAACGTGCTGCTCGGCCGGATCCAGACGGACCACTTCCCGTCCGTGTTCGGCCCTCGGGGCGACCAGCCGCTCGATTCCGATGTCGTCCGGCGCAAGTTCGTCGAGCTCACGCAGGTCATCAGCGACGGCAGGTCGCCCGAGCAGGTCGCCGAGGGCTTCCTCGCAGTGGCCGTGGCGAACATGGCCGGTGCGGTCAAGCGGATCACAGTGCGCAAGGGGCACGACGTCACGCGGTACGCGCTGACGACGTTCGGCGGCGCGGGCGGGCAGCACGCGTGCGCGGTCGCTGATGCCCTGGGCATCGAGACGGTCCTGGTGCCCCCGATGGCGGGCGTGCTCTCAGCGCTGGGCATCGGTCTGGCCGACACCACGGTCATGCGCGAGCAGGCGGTCGAGACCCCGCTGGAGCCCGCGGCGCTGTCCGGGCTCGACGAGACCGCTGGCGCCCTGGAGGCCACCGCACGCGCGGACCTGGCGGAGCAAGGCGTGGCGGCGCACGCCGAGGTGGTCGTCAAGCGGCGGGTCCACCTGCGGTACGACGGCACCGATACCACCGTGGTGGTGCGGCTCGACCGTCTTGACGCGATGGTGGCCGAGTTCGAGGCCGCGCACCGGACCATGTACTCGTTCCTGCTGGACCGGGCGCTCGTCGTCGAGGCGATCTCCGTGGAGGCGGTCGCGCTCACGCCGCAACCCGACCTGTCCACGGCCGGCGCGGGGTTCGGTGGCGCCGTCCCCGAGGCGTCGGCGGAGACCGTCCGGGTCTTCGCGGGCGGTGCATGGAACGACTGCCCGCTGTACAGGCGGGAGAACCTGGCACCCGGACAGGTCGTGACCGGGCCGGCGGTCCTCGTGGAGGACAACGCCACCACGGTGGTCGAGCCGGGCTGGCGCGCCGAGGCGGCGGACACGGGTCACCTGGTCGTCCGCAGGGCCGAGCCGCGGGCCCGCGACGAGGTGTCCGCGGTCGCCGACCCGGTGCTCCTGGAGATCTTCAACAGCCTGTTCATGTCGATCGCGGAGCAGATGGGTTCGCGGCTGGAGGCCACGGCCCAGTCGGTGAACATCAAGGAGCGGCTCGACTTCTCGTGCGCGCTGTTCGACCCGGACGGCAACCTGGTGGCCAACGCGCCCCACATCCCGGTGCACCTCGGTTCGATGGGCACCTCCGTCAAGGAGGTGATCGCCCGCCGGCACGGGACGATGCGGCCCGGTGACACGTTCGCGGTCAACGATCCGTTCCACGGCGGGACCCACCTACCGGACATCACCGTGATCACACCGGTCTTCGCCGAGACCGGCGTCGGGCCCGACGAGATCCTGTACTACGTCGCCTCCCGCGGCCATCATGCCGAGATCGGCGGGATCGCCCCGGGTTCGATGCCCGCGAACAGCACGGACATCCACCAGGAGGGCGTGCTCCTCGACAACTGGCTGCTCGTCCAGGGCGGACGGTTCCGCGAGCCCGAGACGCGCGACCTGCTGGCCTCGGCGCGCCATCCCTCCCGAGGGATCGACACGAACCTCGCCGACCTGCGTGCCCAGGTGGCGGCGAACGCCAAGGGGGTCGAGGAGATCCGGGCGATGGTGGCCCGGTTCGGGCTCGACGTCGTCCAGGCCTACATGCGGCACGTCCAGGACAACGCCGCCGAGGCGGTGCGCCGCGTGATCGACACGCTGTCCGACGGCCGGGTCGAGTACCCGACCGACGGCGGCGCCACGATCGCCGTGGAGGTCAGGGTCGACCGGGCCGCCCGGCGGGCCACCATCGACTTCACCGGCACGTCCGACCAGCTCGCGACCAACTTCAACGCGCCGTCGTCCGTGGCCACCGCCGCGGTCCTGTACGTGTTCCGGACGCTGGTCGCCGACGACATCCCGCTCAACGACGGCTGTCTGCGGCCCCTGACCATCGTGATCCCGCCCGGCACCATGCTGTCCCCGCAGTACCCGGCCGCCGTGGTGGCCGGCAACGTCGAGACGAGCCAGGCGATCACAGGTGCGCTGTATGCGGCACTCGGCGTCCAGGCCGAAGGCTCAGGGACCATGAACAACCTGACGTTCGGTGATGCCACGCGCCAGTACTACGAGACGATCGCGTCCGGCTCGGGAGCGGGTGACGGGTTCGACGGGGCGTCGGCGGTCCAGACGCACATGACCAACTCACGCCTCACCGACCCAGAGGTCCTGGAGCTGAGGTTCCCGGTGCTGGTGCGGGACTTCTCGGTGCGGACGGGCTCGGGCGGCGCAGGCCGGTGGCACGGGGGCGACGGCGTGACGCGGGCCCTGGAGTTCCGCGAGCCGATGAGCGCCAGCCTGCTCACCGGCCACCGCCTCGTGCCGCCCTACGGCATGGCCGGGGGCGCCCCCGGAGCGCTCGGGAGCAACGGGGTGCGCCGGGCCGACGGCACCGTCGAGCACCTCGCCGGCTGCGACCGCGTCGAGCTCGGAGCAGGGGACGTGCTGATCATCGAGTCCCCGGGTGGGGGTGGCTACGGCGCCGCGTAGCGGCGTCAGCCGCGGACCCGGCGCCGGACCTCGGAGCTCAGCCGCCTCGCCAGCTTGCCCAGCGGTCGCGGCAGCACGGCCATGCGCTCCAGCAGGCGAGCGACGGCGCCCACCAGAAAGAGCCAGGCGAGGACGGCCGGCGCGGTGACTATCTGTGCGACCTCCGGCCACTGCCAGACGAAGAGGATGATTCCGGCACCGCCCAGGACCACTCCCAGGGCGAGCGTCCAGGAGACCACGGTCCCGATGACGATGACCGGGCCGAGTCGGGCACGCCTCGCCCGCTCGGACTCGACGGCCGTCTGGAGCGCGCGATTCCGCGCGGCGAGGGAGGCCGCATGGCGGTGGTCGTCGCCCGGGCTCCCCTGGGGGACATGGTCGAGCGCCGCCGCTGCGACGAGAGTGTCGAGCACCAGCGGGGCCACCGACTCCATCGCGGCAAGCGCCTGACCGTAACGGGCGGCGGCGCTCAGGTTGGCCTCCGAGGTCAGGATCTCCTGGTACTCGGTGCGCAGGCTCGCCACGGACCGCGCGATGGACTGCAGGTCGCCGGGATCCTGGCTGACCGCCGCGGTGGCCAGCGCCACCGTGGCCGTCCCTTCGTGGCTGAGCCAGACGTCGTCGTCCGCCGTGACCTTGCGCAAGGAGCTCACGAGCCGGGCCACGGTTCCACGGAGCACGGGAGCGGCGCCTTCGACGTCCAGGACCAGTACGAGGAACCCGACCCAGTCGAGCAGGCGCAGGATCTCGGGTGCGCTCAGCTCGGACCGGTCCAGCCCGTCCATGCCCTCGGCGAACGCGCGCACGTCCGCGCCGCTCGCCGCAGCCTCACAGCCGAGGAGCAGGACCGCCGAGAGCGCATCGCCCGGGGACAGCGCCCGGACCCGTGCGACGGCGTCGGCGGTCAGGCCCGCCCGGGCGCCGACCGCACACAGGATCTGGACGGTGGCCAGCGCCGACGAGATGGTCATGCCGTCGTAGAACAGCGACGGGAGCAGGGCGTGCAGCTCACGGTCGTGCCGCGGGTCCCACTGCTCGGTGCGCGTGGACGGGACCGTTCGGCAGTAGTAGCGGGCCGCGACCACGACGTTCCGGGTCGGGAACGGGTCGAGCGTGGGCCCGCGAAGCACTGCGGCCGGGTCGGCCGCGAAGAAGTCGCGTGCCAGGACGTGCTGCCGAGCACTGGCCCGTCCCGTGAACCGGACGGTCCCGGCGGCGTCGGTGGCCTGCGTGGCGAGCACCAGCCCGCCGTCACGGGTCGCTTCGATGAACCTGTCCGGGTCCGCCGTATCGCCCGCGGACACGACGTGGAGGGTAGGCCGGGCGCGCAGCCAGGACTCGGCCGGATCGCCGGGCCGGACCCGGTGCGCGTTCCGCAGGTGACCCAGCGTCGCGGCCAACGGGGTGTCGTCGCTCGACGGCCAGACGACGACCTCGGGGGTGCCGGCGCACGCGTACTCGATGCAGTTGGCGAGCAGCCCGACGGCCTCGTGCCAGTCCAGGGGCATCGCCGAGAGGACCACACGCCAGGGCACGTGTTCGGCGGAGACCGCGAGCAGCGGCTCGCCCTCAGCGCTCTCGACGACGGTCAGCAGCCCGGAGAGCGCCGACTGCGGGATCGAGAGCCACGACCCGAGGTCGCCGAGCTGGCCGGAGCTGCTCAGCTCCGCGTCCAGGTCGATGTCGAACGGGTACCGCACGATCGGACTGGCCGGCTCGGCGGTACGGGGCAGCGCCGAGGCCGCCCCACGGCGGTCGAACCGCAGCGGTGTGCCGTCCGGTGTCTCGAGGTGCAGGTCGGCAGTCGTGAACTGGTGCAGCAGAACGAGACCCCTGCCCCGCCGGAGGAACGCGGCGATCTCCGCGGCGTGCTCCCGGACAGCTGCCCCGACCCGCCCGTCGGGGTGCCGCAGCGCGTTGGAGGCGAAGACCACGGCGTCGTACCGCGACCGGCTCAGTGTCGCCAGGAGAGGGCCGCACTCGGCGTCCCGCACGACGTCCACGGCGACGGGCTTGCCGGCCGCGGTGAGCCTGGCGCTCGCGTCGACCACCGATCGCCCGTCGTCCGCGTGGTACTGGCGGGTCGATTCCAGGCCGTCCACGAGCAGGGCGATGCGCACGCCGCTCAGGCTAGCCGCTGACCTGGTCGGGGACCGGCTCAGACGCGTGGGACGGATACGGTGACCCGGTGAGCACCCTCCCCGTCTTCGCCACCCCCTCCACGGTCGTCCCGGGCCTCGACCCCGCCTGGGTCGCCGGCACCGTGCGCATCGCCCTCGACGAGGACCTGGGCACCGCCCCGGGCCGTGACGTGACCTCGCAGGCGACCATCCCGCCGTCGGCCACGGGGGTGGCCGACCTGGTGGCGCGCGAGGACGGCGTGCTCGCCGGCCTCGTGGTGGTGCAGGAGGTGCTGGACCAGGTCGCGGACCGGCTGGCGCTCCCGGCCCCGGAGGTCGTCTTCCACGCCCAGGACGGTGACGCCGTCGTCGCGGGCCAGGTCCTGGCGAGCCTGGCGGGCCGCACGCAGGTGCTGCTCGTGGCCGAGCGCACCCTGCTCAACCTGGCCAGCCGCGCGTCGGGCGTCGCGACGGCGACCCGGGCGTTCGCCCGCGAGCTGGAGGGCACGGGTGCCCAGGTGCTCGACACCCGCAAGACGACGCCGGGTCTGCGCGCCCTGCAGAAGTACGCGGTGCGCGCCGGGGGCGGCACCAACAAGCGCATGGGCCTGTACGACGTCGCCATGGTCAAGGACAACCACGTGGTCGCCGCCGGGTCGGTCGCGGCCGCGATCCGCGCCGTCCGCGAGATGTTCCCCGACGTCCAGATCCAGGTCGAGGCCGACACGACCGCCCAGGCGCTGGAGGCTCTGGCCTCGGGCGCGGACTTCCTGCTGCTCGACAACATGGAGCCGGCCCGCCTCGCGGAGACGGTCGCCGCCGTCCGCGAGCGGGAGGGGAAGGACGGCGTCCCGGCGCACGTCGAGCTCGAGGCCACCGGCAACCTGACGCTCGGCAGGGCGCGCGCGGTAGCCGCCGCGGGCGTGGACTTCCTCTCGGTGGGCGCCCTGACGCACAGCGCGCCCATCCTGGACCTGGCCCTCGACCTGCGGGCCTGATCCTTTTTCTCCGGGATTCCTGGATATCCGCCGGGTCCGGTGTGTCCAACCGGGCGGATAAAGAGAACTCGGCGGGTGATGCGCACCGATAGAATCGCATCCGTGACGACCGAGAACCCCGCTGCCTCCAGCGCCGCGACCCCGCCGACCGACGACCTGCCCGAGCAGCTGCGGATCCGGCGCGAGAAGCGTGAGCGCCTCCTGGCGCACGGCACCGAGGCGTACCCGGTCTCCGTCCCGGTCACCCACACCCTCGCGGAGGTCCGCGAGAAGTACGACCACCTCGAGGCGGGCCAGGAGACCGAGGACGTCGTCGGCGTCGCCGGCCGCGTCGTGTTCGTCCGCATCGGCGGCAAGCTCTGCTTCGTCACGCTGCAGGACGGCGAGGGCAACCGCCTCCAGGGCATGCTGAGCCTGGCCGCCCTGGGCGAGGAGGCGCTGGCCGCCTTCAAGACCGACGTCGACCTGGGCGACCACCTCTTCCTGCACGGCCACGTCGGCGCGTCGAAGCGCGGCGAGCTGAGCATCTTCGCCGACGAGTGGCGCATGGCGGCCAAGTCGCTGCGCCCGCTCCCGGTGCTGCACAAGGACCTGTCCGAGGAGGCGCGCGTCCGTCAGCGGTACGTGGACCTCATCGCGCGCCCCGCGGCCCGCGACATGGTGCGCCTGCGCTCCGGCGTGGTGCGTTCCCTGCGCGAGAACTTCTATCGCCGCAGCTTTCTCGAGGTCGAGACCCCGATGCTGCAGACCATTGCCTCGGGCGCCACGGCGCGGCCTTTCTCGACGCACATGAATGCGTACGACCTGGAGCTGTTCCTGCGCATCGCGCCGGAGATCTTCCTGAAGAAGGCGGTCGTCGGCGGGGTCGAGAGGGTTTTCGAGATCAACCGAAACTTCCGTAACGAGGGCGCGGACTCGTCGCACTCGCCGGAGTTCGCCATGCTCGAGGCGTACGAGGCCTACGGCGATTACAACACCATCGGCGCGCTCACCCAGGATCTGGTGCAGACCGCGGCGCAGGACGTTCTCGGCACCACCCTCGTGACCCTTCCGGACGGTTCGGAGTACGAGCTGGGCGGCGAATGGGCAAATCTGCGGATGTACGACTCGCTCTCCGAAAGCCTGGGCGAGGAGATCACCGCTGCCACGTCGGTCGAGGAACTCGAGAAGATCGCGGAGCGCCTCGATGTCGAGGTCGGCAACAAGAAGATCCTCAATCACGGAAAGCTCGTCGAGACGCTCTGGGAGCACCGGGTGGGCGACCACCTGACCGCGCCGACGTTCGTGCGGGATTTCCCGGTGGAGACCTCACCGCTCACGCGCGACCACCGCACGGAAAAGGGTCAGGTCGAGAAGTGGGACCTGTACGTGCGCGGCTTCGAGCTGGCCACGGGCTATTCCGAGCTCGTGGACCCCGTGATCCAGCGCCAGCGCTTCGAGGCGCAGGCCAGGATGGCCGCGGCGGGCGACGACGAGGCCATGCTGCTGGACGAGGATTTCCTGACGGCCATGGAATTCGCGATGCCCCCTTCGGGCGGAATGGGCATGGGGATCGACCGCCTGCTCATGGCGCTGACGGGCCAGGGAATCCGGGAGACCATCCTTTTCCCGCTGGTCAAGCCGCAAGCCTGAGATATCGACCGCCCAGATGAGTTTGTGAGGATCTTGTGATGGATACGACGCTTGCGGTGCTCGCCGGGCTCACGCCCTCAGTTGGCGTGGGTCTGCTGTTCTGGTTTGCGATGCGCAAGATCCTGCGGGCGGACCGGCACGAGCGTGAGGCACTCGAGCGAATGGATCGCGAGGCCATGGCGGCAGCGGCGGAAAACGCCAGGAATTCCGCTTCGCACTGATCCGCGCGGGCGAGATTATCGGGGTGGGCCTGCGGGATCAAATCCCCGCTCTTCACGTACCCGGGTGAAGTTTTCGTGATCGGTGTCACATGCCCATTATTGACATGTCAATATTGAGTGCGGCATGCTCGCGAACTAACCCCGGAATTTGTGGCGCGGAAGGGAAGTACCCGTATGGTTCAGAAGGTTCAGCTTGTTCTCGAAGACGACATCGATGGCGGTGCCGCCGACGAGACCGTGAACTTCGGCCTCGACGGCGTCTCCTACGAGATCGACCTCAATGCCGAGCACGCGGCCCAGCTGCGTGATTCGCTCGCTTCGTGGGTCGGCCACGCTCGCAAGGTGAAGTCCGCGGTCGCGCGGACCACCACCACGCGCCGGTCCCGCTCCGGAAGTGACACCGCCGCGGTCCGTGAATGGGCCAAGGCGAACGGCTACACGGTCAGCGACCGCGGCCGGATCGCGGCCGAGGTCCAGGACGCCTACGCGAAGGCGAACGGCTGACGCCGACGTACGCACGACGTTGGATTGCGCCCCGGCGCCCCTCGACGAGGGGCGGCCGGGGCGCCGTGCTTTTGCGGCAAGAGCACCCGTCCCACGTCATTAGGCTGATCGCATGAGCAACCCCACCATCGCCCTGTGGATCGGCACCTATCCGAAGTCCGACGCCGCACCGGGCACCGGTGAGGGCGTCTGGCGCGTCGGCATCGGCGCCGACGGACGGTTCGCCGGCGGCGAGCTCGCCGCCCCGGTCGCCTCGCCGTCGTTCCTCGCGCTCGACGCGGCGGGACGCACCCTCCTGGCGGTCACCGAGACCGAGCCGGGCACGCTCACCTCCTTCCGCGTGGCCGACGGCGGCGCGCTCGCCCCCGTGGCCACGGCCACCTCGGGCGGGTCGAGCCCGTGCCACGTCGTGGCGACGCCGGCCGCGGCCTGGGTCGCGAACTACGGCGACGGCGTGGCCGCCGTCGTGCCGCTGGCCGAGGACGGCGCCCTCGGCCAGCCGCGGACCTTCCCGCACGCGGGCACCGGGCCGGTGACCGACCGGCAGGAGGGGTCGCACGCCCACTTCGTGCACGTGTGGGGCGACCGCGTGCTCGTCGCCGACCTCGGCACCGACGAGCTCCGCACCTACCCGCTGGACGGCTCCGGCGCGGGCGAGGTCGCCGCCGTCCTGCCGCCCGGCACCGGCCCGCGCCACCTGGTCGAGCTGCCCGACGGCACGATCCTGCTCGCCGGCGAGCTGGACTGCCGCCTGCACGTCCTCGTCCCGGCAGGTCCGGGCCGGCTGGAGCACGTCGGCTCGGTGGCGATCACCGCCCGCACCATGGCCGACGGCGCCCCCGGGTACCCCTCGCACATCACGGTCGCGGGCGACCTGGTGCACGTGGGCGTCCGCGGGCCGGACGTCCTGTCGGTGCTCAGGGTGCGTGCCGCCGGTGCGGGGGACCGGGTGACCGGCCACCTGGCCATCGAGAACGTCGCCGACGTCGACCTCGGCGCGGGCGCCTGGCCCCGCCACCACGCGGTCCTGGCCGACGGCGAGCTCGTCGTCGTCGCGGCGCAGAACACCGACGAGCTGCTCGCGGTCCGGCTGGACCGCGCGTCGGGTCAGGGCGAGATCACCGACCGGCTGGAGCTGCCCGTGCCCGCGTGCGTCCTGGAGGCGTGATGCGCGACAGCCTGCCGCCCGATCTCGTCGAGCCGGACGCCGCCCGGCCGCTCCGGATCGCGATGGTCTCGGTGCACACGTCACCGCTGGAGCAGCCCGGGACGGGCGACGCCGGCGGCATGAACGTGTACGTGCTGGAGCTGTCCAAGGCGCTGGCCCGCCGCGGCGCGCAGGTGGAGATCTACACGCGGGCGACGTCGTCGGCCCAGCCCAAGGTGACCGACGCCGAACCCGGCGTCCGCGTCATCCACGTGGCCGCCGGGCCGTACGAGGGGCTGGACAAGAACGACCTGCCGGGGCAGCTCTGCGCCTTCGCCGCGGGCGTGCTGCGCGCCGAGGCGCACCGCCCCGAGGGCTGGTACGACGTGCTGCACACGCACTACTGGCTGTCGGGCCAGGTGGGCTGGATCGCGGCGGAACGCTGGGACGTGCCGCTGGTGCACACGATGCACACCATGGCGCGCGTCAAGAACGCGTCCCTCGCCCCGGGCGACGCGCCCGAGCCGCAGGGCCGGATCATCGGCGAGGAGCAGGTGGTCGCCGAGGCCGACGCCCTGGTCGCGAACACGGAGCAGGAGGCCGCCGACCTCGTGCGCGACTACCGGGCGGACCCCGCCCTGGTCCGCGTGGTGCAGCCGGGCGTGGACCTCGGGGTGTTCGCGCCGCCGCGGTGCGCGGCGGACCCCGCGGAGCGCGACCGGGAGCGGGCCGAGCTGCGGGAGCGCCTCGTGCTGCCCGCGGACCGCAAGATCGTGCTGTTCGCGGGCCGTGTGCAGCTGCTCAAGGGGCCCGACGTGCTGGTCCGGGCGCTGGGGGAGCGGGTGTGGTCCGAGGGCGACGGGCAGCCGCCGCTGCTCGTGGTGCTGGGCGGGGCGTCCGGGCGACCGACCGCCGTCCGCGAGCTCGAGGCGCTCGCCTACCAGGAGGGTGTGGCCGCCCACGTGCGCGTACGGCCCCCGGTGCCGCAGGGGACGCTGGCCGACTACTTCCGCGCCGCCGACCTGGTCGCGGTGCCGTCGCACAGCGAGTCGTTCGGCCTGGTCGCGGCCGAGGCCCAGGCCTCGGGCACGCCCGTGGTCGCGGCCGCGGTGGGCGGCCTGTGCACGGTCGTGGACGACGGCGTCTCCGGCGTGCTGGTGCCCGACCACGAGCCCGAGACGTGGGCCCTGGCGCTCAAGAGCCTCCTGGACGACGACGAGCTGCGCGCGCGGCTGGCCGCCGGTGCCCGGCACTCGGGCACCCGGTTCGGCTGGGACCGCGCGGCCGACGAGATGCTGGACGTGTACGAGCGGGCCCGCAAGCACCACGCCGAGGCCCGCCCGGCCTGAGGCCCGTCCGGCCCGGGCCCGCGCAGGTCCAGGGGCTGAGACCACTGCCTGCGGCTTCGTCGACGCCCCGGGAAGTGCGGCAGGATGGAGCCATGACCTACACCCTCGTGCTGCTCCGCCACGGCGAGAGCGAGTGGAACGCGAAGAACCTGTTCACCGGCTGGGTGGATGTCGCCCTCTCCGAGAAGGGCGTCGAGGAGGCCAAGCGCGGTGGCGCCCTCCTGAAGGAGGCCGGGGTGAACCCGGACGTGCTGCACACCTCGCTGCTGCGCCGCGCGATCATGACCGCGAACCTGGCGCTCGACGTCGCCGACCGCCACTGGATCCCGGTCAAGCGCAGCTGGCGCCTCAACGAGCGCCACTACGGCGCCCTGCAGGGCAAGGACAAGAAGCAGACGCTCGAGGAGTTCGGCGAGGAGCAGTTCATGCTCTGGCGCCGCTCGTACGACGTGCCGCCGCCGGAGATCGAGCTGGGCTCGGAGTTCAGCCAGGACGCCGACCCGCGCTACGCCGACGCCCCCGTCGTGCGCACGGAGGCCCTCAAGCTCGTGCTCGACCGCGCCCTGCCGTACTGGGAGAGCGAGATCGTCCCCGACCTCAAGGCCGGCAAGACCGTGCTGGTCGCCGCGCACGGCAACTCCCTGCGCGCGCTCGTGAAGCACCTCGACGGGGTCTCTGACGAGGCCATCGCCGGGCTGAACATCCCGACGGGCATCCCGCTGGTCTACGAGCTGGACGAGGAGACGCTCGCCCCGGTCAAGCCGGGCGGTACGTACCTCGACCCGGACGCCGCGAAGGACGCGATCGCCGCGGTCGCCAACCAGGGTCGCTGACCCGGTAGGACGACGAGAGGGTCCCGCCGGGCCCGGCCAGCGATGGCCGGGCC
>NZ_JBHVEG010000029.1:0-52916 GCF_042802395.1 Promicromonospora sp. NPDC057488 | reverse complement strand
GCGCACGGGTCCGGCCCGGAACGGGACGGATAGCCTCGAGACATGACCCGTGACCTGCCCGTGCTCGTCGTCGACGGATCGCGGTCCGGCGACCTCGACGGCTTCGCCCGCGAGTTCTCCCGCCTGCTGAGCGGGTACGTCTGGCGCGGCAACCTCGACGCCCTCAACGACGTGCTCCGCGGCGGGTACGGGACCCCCGACGGCGGCTGGGTCCTGCGGTGGACCGGCTCCGAGACGTCGCGGACGACGCTCGGGCACCCGGAGACCGCCCGCCGGCTGGAACGGCTGCTGCCCGACGTCGACCCGTCGAACCGCGCGGCCTTCACGGCCCGGCTCGACGCCGCGCGCCGCGGCGAGGGCCCGACGCTGTTCGACGAGATCGTCGCGATCATCCGCGAGCACGGGCCGGGCGGCCGGGAGTCGGCCGACGGGGTGCTGCTCGAGCTGGCCTGAGGGCCGTCCCACCGCCGTCAGACGAAGACGTCGGCGCCCAGTACGGCGAGCAGCGCGATCACCGAGAGCATCGACTGGCCCAGCGTGTACGTCTTGAGCGTGCCGCGGGTGGAGAGGCCGAACAGGCTGCGCAGCATCCAGAACGCGTTGTCGCTGAACTGACCGCCGAAGATGCCGCCCGCACCGGCGGCGAGGACCACGAGCACCGGGCTGAGGCCGAGCCCGTCGACCAGCGGGGCGATGATGCTGATCGCGGTGATGCCCGCCACGGTCTGCCCGCCGATGGCCATGCGCATGACCGCCGCGATGAACCACACGGCCAGCAGCGGGAGCGCCGAGTTCGCCTCGAAGAGGTTCGCCAGGACGTCCTGCATGCCGGTGCCGGCGATGATCTGACCGAGCGAGCCGGACACGGCGGTGACCACGAGGATGGTGCCGACAGTCTCGAGGGCCTTGTTCACCACGTCCGCCTGGCCGGCCAGACCCGACCGGAGCGCCGTGATGACCAGGGCGGTCAGGGCGCCGGCGAGCAGCGCGACGACCGGGCTGCCGACGAACTGCACGACGGCGTTCTCCACACCGGCAAGCGGCGCGGCGATCGCGGCGACGATGAGCACGAGCACCACGAGCACGGGCGCCAGCGCGACCGGCATGGACGGCAGCCGGGTCTCGTCGGGCTCGGCCTCGACCAGGACCTGCTCGTCGACGGCCTCCTCGTCCCGCGCGGGGTTCCACCACCGCAGGCGCTCCATCGCACCGACGTAGAGGAAGATCGCCAGGGCGACCGAGGGGACGGCGACGAGGAAGCCGGGGACCAGCAGGTCGCTCGGCGAGAGGGAGAGGGTGCCGAGGTAGGCGAGCATCGCGGCACCCGGGATCACCAGGGCGTTCCCGGCCGCGAGGCCCATGGAGACCGGCCCTGCCAGGGAGGCGACGGGCCGCCCGGTGATCCGGGCGACCCGGCGGGCGATCGGCGCGACGAGGACCAGCAGGACGTCGAAGTAGATCGCCGGGGTCACGGTCGAGAGCGTCAGACCGAAGGCGTAGGGCGACCCCCGCGTACCGAAGACCTTGAGGATGCCGCCCACGATCCGCTGGACCGCGCCGTAGCTCGACATGAGCAGGCCCATCACGACACCGAGCGAGATGAGCAGGCCGACCTCGGCCATGAGGGACCCGAAGCCCTCGTTGATCCCCGCGACCACGTCGTCGAGGGGGATGCCCGTGGTGATCCCCAGGACGATCGTCCCGAGGAGCAGCGCGAGCGCCGGGTTGAGCTTGAGCCGGACGATCAGCAGCGCGATCGCCACGAAGACCAGAACGAAGTCGATGATCAGCCATGCTGCCGACACCATCGCCACCTGCTTCCGTGGTGGGGGCCGCCCTCGGGCGCCCCGGTTGAGGGATCCGCTGAGGGTCGGGTGACGATGGCTGCCATCGGGCGATCCGCCATTGGACCCTGGTGACTCCTCAGATGACTTGCACCGTAGCCGCCGTCCGGGCAGAGCGTCAACTCACCATAAATCGCCAGATTGCAATGCCTGATGGGCGATTGACTGGCGATCGAAGTCCTCAGATGACCTGTTATCGTCGTTCCCAGGCCGGCGCGACGCCCGTCGGCCTCCGAGCAGAGGAGCGAGATGAAGATCGATCGGGTCGAGACGTTCGTGCTGAAGGTGCCCCTGGGGGCCGACCGCTTCTACTCCTCGCAGGCGGAGTTCCCCGAGCGCAACAGCCTGCTGGTACGCCTGACCACCGACGACGGCGTCGTCGGCTGGGGCGAGGGCGGGCAGTACGGTCCCGCCGAGCCGGTACAGGCGGCGATCGAGTCGGTCCTGGGCCCGCGACTGCTGGAGCTGGGTGTAACGGACCCCGCCGTGGTGTGGGAGCACCTGTACTCCGCCACGCGGGACTTCGGCCAGAAGGGCACCTACGTCGAGGCCATCAGCGCCATCGATATCGCGCTGTGGGATCTGACCGGCAAATACCTGGGGGCACCTGTCTCCACCCTGCTGGGTGGCCGGTTCCGGGAGCGCGTCCCCGCCTACGGCACCGGCGGCTACTACCGGCACACCGAGCTCGACCCCGCCCGCGACCTCTCCGCGCTGCGGGACGAGGTGTCCCGCTACGCGGAGTCCGGGTTCTCGATGCTCAAGATGAAGGTAGGGCTGCTACCTGTGCGCGAGGACGCGCGGCGCGTCGCCGCCGTCCGCGAGGCTCTCGGCGACGACTTCAGCCTGCTGGCCGACGCCAACCACGCCTACACGTCGAGCTCAGCGGTGGCCATGGGCCGTGTGCTGGAGGACGCCGGGTTCGAGTTCTTCGAGGAGCCCGTACCCCCGGAGGACCGTGCCGGGTACGCCCGTGTGCGGGCCGCGATCGACGTCCCCGTTGCGGGCGGCGAGGCCGAGTACACGCGCTTCGGGTTCCGGGACTTCATCGCTGACGGCTGCGTCGACATCGTGCAGCCCGACATCTGCGTGGCCGGCGGCATCTCCGAGGTGCAACGGATCGCCTCGCTGGCCTCCGCGTACAACCTGCGCACCGTGCCGCATGTCTGGGGCAGCGGCGTCGCGCTGAGCGCGGGGCTGCACGTGTGCGCCGCGCTTCCCCTCACCCCGTTCGCCTTCCGCGCCGTCCCGCTGCAGAACGAGCCCGTGATCGAGTTCGACCGTACGCCAAACCCGCTGCGCGACGACCTCCTCGTGGAGCCGTTCATGCTGACCGACGGTCATGTTGCCGTCCCCACCGGACCAGGGCTCGGCATCGAGGTCGACCTGGACGTCGTCGAGCGCTACCGGACGTCCTGAGCGGACGGCCCCTTCGCCTGCGGGGAGCCGGACTTGAGCTCCCGCTGGACGGTGCGGACGTGCTCGCCCGCGAGCCGACCTGCCCGCTCGGGGTCGCGGGCCGCGATGGCCTCCGCGATGGCGACGTGGTCGGCGTGCGCCCGCTCGCGGCGGCCCGGCATGCCGATCACCTTCAGCGAGTACTCCTCGTGCTGGGCCGCGAACGAGTCCCAGACCAGCAGGAGCAGCGGGTTGCCGCTGGCCTCCGCCACCTGCCGGTGGAAGCGGCCGTCGAGCCGGACGAACTCGTCCTGCGTGGTCTCGGGATCCCCCGCCGAGACCAGGATCGACTGCAGCAGCTCGTCGTGGTGGTCGGTCAGCCGGCGGGCCGCCAGCTCCGCGGTGGTGGTCTCGATGGCGATCCGGACCTCGAACAGGTCGCTCATCGTGTACCCGCCGGCCAGCGTCAGGTCGAGCGGACCGACCCGGCTGGACCGGTCGCTCGTGACGTACACGCCACTGCCGTGGGTACTGCGCAGGTAGCCCGCCGCCTCGAGCGTGCGGACCGCCTCGCGCATCGAGCTGCGGCCGACCTCGAAGCGGGCCGCGAGATCCGGCTCGGCCGGCAGCTTGGTGCCGACCGGGAAGTCTCCTGCGACGATCAGCGCCTCCAGCTGGTCCGCCACCCGGTCGGACAGCCTCTTGCGCGGGACCCGTTCACTCGTGGCCAACTCGGTTCGCTCCTGTACTCGACGACGCCTAGGTGAGTTTAGACGTTCCGCCAGGCCGCCGTCAGTCCGACGCCGCCCCCGGCGCCCAGCCCAGCAGCGGTCCCAGCCGCGTGGCCAGGTCGGTGAGGATCTGCACGTAGTCGGGCTCGTCGAAGGTGAACGGCAGCGCGAACGCGACCTCCTCGACCGCCTGGAACCCGGCGTGGGCGCTCAGCCGCTCGGCGAGCTGCTCGGCGGGTCCCACCAGGTCGGGCGCGAAGAGCATGCGCCGCGGCCCGGCCGCGACGGGCGCCTGCGTGCGCGGGAGCCGGGCCGCGGCGTACGCCTCGTAGCGGGCGACCTGCTCCGGCGTCGCGCCGTCGGTGGGGATGACCACGAGGCCCTGCGAGACCCGGGCCTGCTCCCCCGCCGGGTGGGCGGCACGGAACAGGTCGATCTGCTCGCGCTGGAGGGTCGCGAAGTCGGGGTCGGCGGCGTCCCCGGCGTCGAGCACCGAGGAGGTCAGCAGGTTCAGGCCCGCCGTTCCGGCCCACTGCGCCGACGACGCCGAGGCCGCGCCGTACCAGACGCGGTCCCGCAGCCCGGGCGAGTGCGGCTGGATGTGCGTCGAGTACGTCTCGATGCCCTCGGTGCCCTCGAACGTGGAGACCGCGCCGCCTGCGAGGTTGTGCAGCAGCCGCTCGACGCGCGCCTTGGAGAAGTCCTCGTGCTGCCACGTGGTCGGGTACAGGTGGTCGCGCAGGTGCTCCCAGTGGATGGGCGGGCCCACGCTGACGCCGGGGTTGAGGCGGCCGCCGGACAGCACGTCCACCGTGGCGAGGTCCTCGGCCAGCCGGAACGGGTTCTCCAGGCCCAGCGGGGTGACGGCGGTGCCCAGCTCGATGCGGCTGGTCCGCTGCGTCGCGGCGGCCAGCACCGCCACCGGCGAGGAGATGCCGTGCTGCAGGTGGCGGTGCCGCAGCCAGGCGCTGTCTAGGCCGAGCTGCTCCCCCAGCTCGATCAGCCGCAGGGTCGACTCGTGGCCCGCGCGCGGGTCGTCCGGGTCGAACAGGCCGATGGTCAGGAAGCCCAGCTTGCGCAGCGGTCGAGTCACGGGGTCAGTGAACCACGGCCCGCCTACACCTCGACGCCCGCGAACAGCACGCTGGACAGCGCCAGCCCGACCACGAGGTTGAACACCGCGGCGGCCCCGAACACGACCAGCGGGCGCCAGCCCGCCTCGCGCACGGCCGACACCTTGAACTCCAGGCCGATCGACACGAAGGCGATGATGAAGAACACCGTGCTGAGCGACTTCAGGACGGCGATGTTGTCCGCCGACGCGTCGGCGCCGACGGCGTTCACGTAGACGGTCGCCACGATGGACGCGAGGAGGAACCCGAGCACGAACTTCGGGAACCGCGTCCACAGCTCGGAGGCCCGCGGCCGCGGGGCACCCTCGGTGCGGTCCACCCGGTACGCGAACCAGGCGGTCAGTGCGATGGCGACGATCCCGATGAGCGCGTTCTGGGTGGCCTTGACGATCGCCGCCACGGCAAGCACGTCGTCGCCCGCGAGCGCCCCCGCCGCGGTGACCGCCGCCGTGGTGTCGATGTTGCCGCCGATCCAGGCGCCGGCCACCGCCGGGGACAGGTTCAGCGCCTCGGCCAGGGCCGGGAGCACGAAGATCGAGGGCAGCGCGAAGATGATCACGATGCTCGCCGTGTAGGCGAGCTGCTCCTTCTTGGCCTGCACGGCCCCGGCGGCGCTGATCGCCGCGCTCACGCCGCAGATGGAGACCGCGGAGGCCAGCAGGGCGCGCAGCTTCTGGTCGATCCCGAGCCGCCCGCCGAGCCACCAGGTGAACCCGAACACCAGCACGATGAGGCCGAACGCCTGCGCGATGGCCGGGCCGGCCGCCGTGACGATGAGTGCCAGGTTGACGGTGGCGCCGAGCAGCACCAGGCCCGTCTTGATGAAGAACTCGGTGCGGAACGCGGCGGCCAGCCGGTCCCGGACGCCGGTCAGGGACAGCACCAGGTTGCCGAGCAGCCCGAGCGCGATCGCGTAGACCGGGTACTCGACCGACTTGGCGATGCCGCCCAGCGCGGTGTCCTCCAGCCACACGGGGACGTTCTGCTCCAGGAAGCGGGTGAGCCACGCGATCCCGAGCAGGACCACGAGGCCGGCGACGACCCAGAGGGCGCCCTGGCGCCGGCCGGTCTGGACGGGCGAGCCGGCCAGGGCGGCGTCGCCCGGGTCGCTCGCCTCGGGGCGGGCCGTTGCGCTCATCAGGGCACCAGCCCTTCGGGGATGAGGCCGAGGAGGCCGAGGCCGACCAGGGCCAGGCCGACGCCGGTGGCGAGCCAGTCCTCGGACAGGTGGACGCGGCGGACCGACGCCACGGTGACGGGGCTGGTCTCGGGGCCGGGGCCGGGGGTGTTGTTGTCGGACATACGGAGGAGCTCCCTTCGGGAAGGACGACCGTCGCGGGGCGACGTGCCGCGGAAGGTAGCCAGACCCGACAAACCCGACAAGAGTGGTCGGACACCATCTCAGTGGGCGAGACGACGGCGGGCCACGACGGTGTCGGCGGCGCTCGCGGCGAGGGCCGCGGCCCCGAGCCCGACGACGACGGCGGTGGCGACGGCCAGCGCGGCCCGGTGCCCGCCGTCGGCGCCCGCTCCCCCCGGCCCCGACGCCGACAGCAGCACGTACGCGCCGGTCAGCGCCGCGATGCACACCGTGGCGCTGACCCGCTGGACGAGCTGGAGGGCACCGGCCGCGACGCCGTGCTGGCCCGCGGGGGCGTGCTCCAGCGTGAGCGCCTGGTTGGGCGACGCCGTCAGGCCGCTGAGCACGCCGGTCAGCACCTGGGAGGCCACGAGGACCGGCACGAGCGCGGGCTCCGGCACCGTGAGCACGGCGGCGAGCGTGCCGGCGGTCGCGACGAGCTTGACGGTGAAGACAGCGGTCACGCCCGGGCGCCCCCAGCGCCGCAGCAGGCGCCAGGACACCGCGCCGGCCAGGCCGGACAGCAGAGCGCCCGGGGTGACGACCAGCCCGGCCGCCAGGGCGCTGAGCCCGGCGCCGTCCTGCAGGAAGAGCATGAGCACCGCCGAGTAGCCCAGGGCCTGTCCGAACGTGCAGGTCGCGACGAGGCAGCCGAGCACGAACCCGGGCGAGCGCACCAGGGCGGGGGCGAGCACCGGCGTCCGGCCGCGCCGGGCGTAGCCCCGCTCCCAGGCGAGCAGCGCGGGGACCACCACGAGCAGCGGGGCCGCGACCGCCGCGCGCTGCCACCAGGGGACGTCCTGGAGCAGGAACGGCGTGAGCAGCGCGAGGACGGCCAGGGTGATCAGGGTCAGGCCCACCAGGTCCAGGCCCGGGCGGGCGACGCCCGGCGCCCCGGTGGCCCGGCCGCGCCCGGGCGGCACCAGCCACAGGGCCAGCGCGATCACCACCAGCGCGAACGGGATGTTCACGCCGACGACGAGCCGCCAGCCCGTGCCCGGCCCGGCGAGCGCCAGCAAGGCGCCCCCGACCAGCGGCGCGATGACGGCGGCAAAGGCCCCGGCCGTCGCGTACGCGCCGAGCGCCCGGGCCCGGGCCGAACCCGTGAAATGGTCCTGCATCAGGCCGATCACCTGCGGGTTCGCGATCCCCGCACCGACCCCCTGGAGCAGCCGGGTCACCACGAGGGTGTCGGCGTCGTGCGCGGTGGCGCCCAGGATGCTGGAGGCGCTGAACAGCGCGATCCCGGTCACGAGCAGCGTGCGGCGGCCGACGACGTCGCCCAGGCGGCCCGCCGGCACCAGCGCGAGCCCGAACGTGAGCGAGTAGCCCGCGAGGATCCACTGGAGCTGCGCCGTGCCGGCCCCGAGCTCGGCGCGCAGCACGGGGGCGGCCACGGTGAGGATCGCCGAGTCGAGCAGGGTGGTGAAGCCGGTGGCGACGCACACCACCAGGACGGCGCGACGCACCTGCTCGGGGCGCCGCGCGCCGGGCGCACGGGTCAGGCGGATGCCGCCTCCTTCGCGACGTCGGCACGCTCGGGCGTCCGCGAGCCCAGGGTGTCCCGCAGGGTGTCCCCCGCGTACCGGGTGCGGAACACACCCCGCTCCTGCAGCAGCGGGACGACGTCGGTGAACACCTCGTCCAGGCCCGTGGGCGTGATGGTCGGCACGAGCATGAAGCCGTCGCTGGCCCGCGACTGCACGTGCTCGTCGATCTCCGCGGCCAGCTCGGCGGCCGTGCCCACGAGCTGGCTGCCGCGAGTGGTGGCCTCCACGACGACGTCGCGCACGCTGAGGCCCCCGGCCTGCGCGCGCTCGTGCAGGTCGGCGGCCTGCGCCCGGGAGTCGCGGTGCGCCGTGGCCCGGCCGGCGGTCAGCTCGACGCCCTCGACGACGTCGGACAGCGGGGGCAGCTCGCCGTCGACGTCCAGCCCGTCGAACCGGCGGCCCCAGACCGTCTCGACGTACCGGACGGCCGTCGCGGGGCTGACCTGCGCCCGCCGCTCGTGCCGGGAGCGCTCGACCGCCTCCTCGTGGGTGTCCCCCAGCGCGAACGTCGCCGCCGGGAGGATCTTCAGGTCGTCCTCCGCGCGGCCGTGGGCGGCCAGCCGCGCCGTGATATCGGCGTAGAAGTCGCGCCCGGCGTTCGGCTCGGCGAACGGGGAGAAGATGGCGTCGGCGTAGGTCGCGGCGGTCTCCCGCCCTTCAGGCGACACGCCCGCCTGGAGCACCACGGGCCGCCCCTGTGGGGCGCGCGGCGTCGCCGGCCGGGCCTGCACGTCGAAGAACCGGCTGCGGTGCGTCACGGTCTCGCTCGTGGCGGCCGCGTCCCACAGCTCGACGGCGGTGGCGAGGAAGTCCTCGGCGCGCGCGTACCGGTCGGCGTGCGCGAGGTAGCCGCCCCGGCGGAAGTTGGCGCCGAAGAAGGCGTCGTGGCTGGTCACCACGTTCCACCCCGCCCGGCCGTGCGAGACCAGGTCCAGCGACGCGAGCTGCCGTGCCAGCTCGTACGGCTCGTTGTACGTGGTGTTCAGGGTCGCCACCAGGCCGATGTGCTCCGTGACCCCGGCGAGCGCGGCGAGCTGGGTCAGGGAGTCCGGGCGGCCCACGACGTCCAGGTCGTGGATCTCCCCGGCGTGCTCGCGCAGGCGCAGGCCCTCGGCCAGGAAGAAGACGTCGAAGAACACCGCCTCGGCCGCCCGCGCGAGGTACGTGAACGACGCGGGGTCGATCTGGCTGCCCGACCGCGGGTCGGACCAGATCGTGGTGGCGTTGACGCCCGGGAAGTGCGCGCCGAGGTGCACCCGGCGCTTGTCGGTGCGGGTGCCGTCGGGCCGGGTGGCGGTCATCGTGCGGTCTCCTGCTCGGGCTGGGTGGCGTAGCGGCTGGCGGGACGGGGCAGGCCGAGGCGGTCCCGGAGGGTGGGTCCGACGGCGGGTGCGGGGTCCTCAGGCTCCGGAGGCTCGGGCTGGACCTGTGCCGCCACCAGGGCGGCGGCCTCGACGTCGGCGACCGCCCCGGTGAGCACGACGCCGTCGGCGCCGGTCGCGGTGCGCCAGCCCGCGAGCACGCCGGCCAGGCGCTCCCCCGGGTGGGCGGCGTGCGGGGCCGGGGGCTCGGCGGCGGCGAGGGCGGTCACGTCCAGGTCGGCCAGCACGGGCACGTCCGGGCGGCCGGCCGCCTCGAGGGCGGCGCGCACCCTGGTGACGGCGTCGTGAAGGTCGGTTCCGGCGTGCACACGGACGAGGTCGGCGTCCTGGACGGCGACGGCGAGCGCCGGGTCGTCGTCCGCGCCGTTCACCTCGACCACGACCGGTACCTGACCCTGCGGGCTGCGCGGCACGATGGAGGGGCCCTTGACGGAGAACCGCTCGCCCTCGAAGTCGACGTAGTGGATCTTTTCCTTGTCCACGAAGCGGCCGGTGGCCACGTCGCGGATCTCGGCGTCGTCCTCCCACGAGTCCCACAGGCGGCGGGCCACGTCAACGACGTCGCGCGCCTCGGCCCAGGCCTCCGCCGCGTCGGGTGCGGTGCGGCGCCCGAACGCGGCCGCCTCGGCGTCGGACAGGGAGACGCCCACGAGCCAGCCGGCGCGCCCGCCGCTGGTCCAGTCGAGGGTCTGCACCACCTTGGCGACGTGGAACGGCTCGGTGTGCGTGACCCGCACGCGCGGGACCAGGGCGATCCGGGCGGTGCGGGACGCCGCGGCCGCCGCGATGGTGGGCGCGTCGACGGCACCTGCGAGGTAGTCGTCGTCGAGCAGCGCGAGGTCCACCCCGGCGGCGTCGAGCGCGCGCAGGGACGCGATCGCTGCGTCGGTGTCGGTGACGGGCGGCAGGGCGGCCGCGACGAGCAGCGGGGTCAGGGACTTGGCGTAGCAGCGGCTGATCACGGTGTCCTTCTCGTAGGGGCCGAAGGGCGCGACCGGGCGCCAGCCCTCGCGCTCGTACAGTCGGTGGGCGTCGGGCTGGAGGTAGCCCGTCTGCAGGTGGACCTCGGTGTACCCGGCCTCCCGCGCGACCTGCTCGACGGCGGCCAGCAGCCGTGCGCCGAGCCGCCGGTTGCGGCCGGCGGGCGCCACGAAGACGCGCTTGACCTCGGCGTAGGCGCCCGTGCGCTTGAGCGCCGCGGTGCCGACGGGATCGTCGCCGGCGAGCGCCAGCACGGTGGCGACGACGTCGGCGACGTCGACCGGGGGCGGCCCCTCACCGCGCGGGACGTCCACGTACCGGGGCGCCACCTCGGCGTCCATGGCGGCGCGCAGGGCGACGACGCGGGGGTCGTTCCAGCCGGCGCGCACGAAGGTGACAGGCGGTGAGGTGGTCATCTCTCTCCCGGGTAGGTGGTGACGGGACTGCCGAAGGGATCGCCGACGAGGTCGCGCCCCACGGAGTCCAGGGTCGGCGCCCCGCACAGTACGAGCGCCCGCCGCACGTCCTCGATCGTGTCGCGGGCCCAGCGCTCGACGCCGTCGGCGCCGCCCTCGGCGAGCGCGCGGGCCACGGGCCGCCCGGCGAGCACGGCGCGGGCGCCGAGCGCGAGCGCCCGGACCACGTCCTCGCCGCGGCGGATGCCGCCATCGACCAGCACGGGGACACGCCCGTCGACGGCGTCGACCACCTCGGGAAGGGCGTGCGCGGTGGTGACGGATCCGGCGAGCTGGCGGCCGCCGTGGTTGGACACGACGACGGCCGCAACCCCGGCGTCGACGGCGGTGCGGGCGTCGTCGGCGCGGAGCACGCCCTTGACGACGACGGGCAGGCCGGTGCGCGCGGCGAGGCGCGCGACGTCGCGCGGGCCCAGGTCGGTGGCCGTGCCGAGCGGGGTGCCCGGGGCGACGTCGGGGAAGTTCGCGGCGACGCGCGGGCGGCCGTCGGACGGCGCGAGGCGGGCGAGCCCCGCGCGGAACGGCAGCGTGTTGCCGACCGCGGGGTGGTCGACGGTGAGGACCAGGGCCGTGGCCCCGGCGGCGACCGCGCGGTCGAGGAAGCCGTCGATCAGCGTGCGGTCGTCGGGCACGTAGACCTGCTGCCAGAACGGGCCGGAGTGCGCGGCGACGTCGGCGACCGGCACGGACGAGCCGGCGGACTGCACCATCGGCAGCCCGGCCGCGGCCAGCCCCCGGGCGGTGGCGACCTCGCCGTCGGGGTGGACGAGCTGGTGGCCCGCCCAGGGCGCGGCGAGCACCGGCACGGGCGCGCGCAGGCCGAGCAGCTCGATCGCGGTGTCCACGTGCGTGACGTCGCGCAGCACCCGCGGGCGCAGCGGCAGCGCCTCCCAGGCCGCGACGTTGGCGCGCACGGTCGCGCCGTCGCCGGGGCCGCCGTGGACGTACGCCTCGACGGCCTCCCGGACGGCGATCTGGTCGGTGCCGGCCCAGTCCGGTGCGGCCGTCACGCGTCCACCGCCTCGGGCAGGGCGGCCACGAGCTGCCGGGTGTACTCGTGTCTGGGGTTCCGGAAGACGTCGTCGACCTCCCCCTCCTCGACCACGCGCGCGTCGCGCAGCACGAGCACGCGGTCGGCCACGTGGTGCACCACGCCGAGGTCGTGGGAGACGAAGACCAGCGACGTGCCGCGCTCGGCCTGGATCTCGGCGAGCAGGTCGAGCACCTGGGCCTGGACGGAGACGTCGAGCGCGCTGGTCGGCTCGTCGCACACGAGCACCTCGGGCTCGGGCGCCAGCGCGCGGGCGATGGCCACCCGCTGCCGCTGCCCGCCGGACAGCGACCGGGGGTGGCGGCCGAGGATCGTCTCGTCCAGCCCGACGCGGCGCAGCAGCCCGACGGCGCGGCCGCGAGCCTCGTCGGCGGACAGGCCGAGCCGCAGCGTGGACTCGCCGATCACCCGGCCCACGGTCCAGCGCGGGTCGAACGAGCTGAGCGGGTCCTGCGAGATGAGCTGGACGTGGCCGCGCCGGGGCCGGCGCGCCCGTTCGGGGAGCGGCACCCACGGCTCGTCGAGCACGCGCACCTCGCCGGCGTCGGGCTCCAGGAAGCCCAGGACCAGGTTGACCACGGTGCTCTTGCCCGAGCCCGACTCCCCGACGATGCCGAGCGTCTCGCCCGCGCCGAGGCGGAAGGACACGTCGTCCACGGCGAGGGTGCGGCCGTGGCGGCCGCCGCCGAACGACTTCGACAGGCCGCGGGCCTCCAGGACGGTGCGGGCTGGGTCGGCGGTCCGCGCGGGCAGGGCCTCGCGCGCGACGACGACGGCACCGTCAGCAGCCGGACCAGCGTCGGGAACGATGTCCGGCCCGACGCCGGGAACCGGCGCCAGCCGCCGCCCACGCGAGGCCGCCGACGGCACGGCGTCCAGCAAGGCCCGGGTGTACGCCTCGCGCGGGGCGCCCAGCACCTCGCCCGCGGGCCCGGCCTCGACGACGACGCCGTCGCGCATCACGAGCACGTGGTCCGCGATCCCGGCGACCACGGCGAGGTCGTGCGAGATGAGCAGCAGCCCCGAGCCCTGCGCGGCCCGCTCGGCGAGGGTGTCCAGCACCTGGGCCTGGACGGTGACGTCGAGGGCGGTGGTCGGCTCGTCGGCGATGATCAGCCGCGGGTCCGCGGCGATGGCCGACGCGATGAGCGCCCGCTGCCGCAGCCCGCCGGAGAGCTGGTGCGGGTACTGCTCGACGCGCACCTCGGGCCGGGGCACGCCGACGGAGCCGAGCAGCTCGACCGCCCGCTCGCGCGCCGCACCCCGGGGCACCACCCGGTGCGTGTGCAGCACCTCGCCGATCTCCGCGCCGACGGTCCGCAGCGGGTCGAGGGAGACCAGCGCGTCCTGCAGCACCATGCCGATCCGGCCGCCGCGCACCTGCCGCCAGCGCCGCTCGGTGAACCCGGTCGCGTCCTCGCCGTCGATCTCCAGGCGGCGGGCCGTGACGTGCGAGCGGGGCCCGGCCAGGCCGAGCAGCGCCCGGGCCGTGACGCTCTTGCCCGAGCCGGACTCGCCGACGATCGCCACGCACTCCCCGGGCCGCACCGCGAAGGACACGCCGCGCACGGCCGCGGTCCGCGGGGCGCGACGGCCGGGGCCGGTGGCGAAGTCGACGGTGAGGTCCTCGACGGTGACCAGCGGGACGTTGCTCATGACTCCCTCCCGTCCGTGCGGGCCTGGAGCCAGCGCCCGAGCACGGTGAACGCGATGACGGTCCCGGTGATGAACACACCGGGGAAAACACCTGCCCACCAGGCCACGCGCAGCACGTCGCGGGCCTCGGCGAGCATGACGCCCCACTCGGGGATGGGCGGCTGCGGCCCGAGCCCCAGGAAGCTGAGCCCGCTGACCGCCAGCACGGACGTGCCGACGTCGATCGCGGCGAGCACCGGGACGGACGTCAGGGCGTTGGGCAGCACGTGCTCGCGCAGCACCGCCCACCGGCCCCGGCCGTGCACGGCGGCGTGCGCCACGTAGTCGGCGCGCGTGACGACGAACGTCTGGCTGCGCACCACCCGCGCGTACAGCGGGATGCCCGCGATGCCGATGGCGACGGCGACGTTCCAGACCCCCGGGCCGGTGAAGGTGACCACCAGCATGGCCAGCAGGATGGCCGGGAACGACGAGAGCACGTCGAGCAGCCGGGTCAGGCCCTCGTCGAGCACCCGCCCGGCGCGGCCCTGGAGGAACGCCCCGGACAGGCCGGCGGCCACGCCCACCACTGTGCCGGCCACGACGGCGATGGCCGTCGCGGCCAGGCCGATCAGCACGGAGTAGCGCGCGCCGTGCACGACGCGCGTCCACACATCGCGCCCCAGGCGGTCGGTGCCGAACAGGTGCTCGGCCGACGGCGGGCGCAGGCCCGCGGCCGGGTCGCCCGTGAACGGGTCGAGCCGCGTGAACAGACCGGGCGCGATCACCAGCAGCGCGAGGAAGGCGACGACGGCGCCCGCGGCGAGCACCGCGGCCGGGGGCACACGGCGGCGCGACCGCACGACAGGCAGGGTCGGGACACTCATCGAGCACCTCGCAGCCGGGGGTCGACGACGGCGTAGAGCACGTCGAGCAGGGTGGAGACGGCGACGTAGACCGCCGCCGCGAGCAGCACGACCCCGAGCACCACGGGGACGTCCTTGTTGGTCACCGCCAGCAGGGTGACCTGGCCCAGGCCCGGGCGGCCGAAGACCTGTTCGGTGATGACGGCGCCACCCAGCAGGCCGCCGACCAGGCTGCCCGCGACAGTCATACCGGGCAGCAGCGCGTGCTTCAGCGCGTGCCGCCACACCACGAGCGACTCGCGCACGCCGCGGGCGCGCACCGTGATCGCGAACGGCTCCAGCACGGTGCGCTCCATCGACTCGCGCAGCACCTGGCTCAGCAGGCCCGCCGTCGGCAGCGCGAGCGCGACCGTGGGCAGCACGAGCGACTGGGCGCCGGTGCCGCCCGCCACGGGGAAGAGCCCGAGGCCGAACGAGAACACCATCAGCAGCAGGATTCCGGACCAGAACACCGGGACGGAGACGAGGACGAGCTCCGCCGTGGACAGCAAGCCGCGCACCACGCGCGGGCGGCCGACCGTCGCCGTGGACAGCACCACGGCGAGCAGCACGGCGACCACGCCCGCGGTCAGGGTCAGCACGACGGTGGAGCCGAGCTGGTCGCCGATGACGTCCAGCACGGGCTGCCGCTGCACGTAGGACGTGCCGAGGTCGCCCTGCACGAGCCGCCCGAGGAAGTCGAGGTACTGCGCGAACGCGGGCCGGTCGAGCCCCCACTCGGCCACGAGAGCCTGGCGCAGCTCGGGGTCGGCGAGGTCGCCCGCCAGGATGTCGGCGACCGAGCCGGGGACGAGCTGGAGCGTCCAGAACGCGACCGTGGCGGCGGCCCACAGCACCACGACGCCCGTGACGACCCGGGTGACGAGGCGCCGCAGGACGGGGTGCGGGCCCGCAGCAGGAGCGACCGGGCCGGCGCCCGGCCCGGCCGCCTCCTGCACCTCGACGGCGGCGCTCGTCACGGCTGGACCCACACGTCGTACGAGCCGGCCGGGGAGTCGAGCTGCGGCTCGAAGGCCAGCCCGTGCACGGTGTCCTTGGCCGCGACCGTGTACACCGGGTGGTACAGCGGCACGTACCGCGCGTCGTCGACGACGGTCGCCTGGATCTCGTCGAGCGCCTTCTTCCGCTCCGCCGGGTCGAGCGACGCGCGGCTGGCCGCCACCTCGTCGTCGAGCACCAGGTCCGGCTCGGCGGCGGTGTAGAGGAAGCCCTCGCTGGAGAAGATGCTGCGGAACAGGTTGGACGGGTCCGCCGTCGGCAGCGTGTTCGGGTAGACGGTCCAGGTGCCCTTGGCGGTCTGGTCGCTCCACAGGGCGCCGGTGATGATCTGCACGTCCAGGTTCAGCCCGATGTTCTCCTTGAGCTGCGACTTGATGGCCTGGAGCAGCACGTCGCGCTCGTCGCGCACGTACGGCTCGGGGTAGCCGACCTTGATGGTGAGGCGCTCGCCGTCCTTGGTGCGGTAGCCGTCGTCGTCCCGGTCGGTCCAGCCGGCCTCGTCGAGCAGCGCGTTGGCGCCGTCGACGTCGTTGCCCCAGGAGCCCACGAGGTCCTCGTCGAAGTACGGGCTGTCCGGCCCGAGGCTGGAGTACGCGCGCTCGACCGTGCCGAGGTACTGGTTCTCGATCAGGGCGTCGAGGTCGAAGCCGTCGCGCAGGGCCTGGCGCACGCGCACGTCGTCGGCCGGGGCGATGCGGGTGTTGATGTTCAGGCTGAACGCGGTGCCCGTCGTCGGGCCGGTCAGGTACTGGAAGCCGGGGGCGTCCTGGAACACGGTGGTGTCGGTGACCTGGACGTTCTCGATGACGTCGACCTGGCCGGCGGTCAAGGCGCCGGTGCGGACGGTCGCCTCGGGCAGGTACCGGTAGGTGACGTCGTCGAGGTAGGCGGCGCCGGTGTGCTCGGCGTAGCCGGGCGCCCAGTCGTAGTCGTCGCGCCTGTCGAAGCTGATCTCCTGCCCGGCGGTCCAGTCGGCCACGGTGAACGGGCCGGTGCCGACCAGCTCGTCGGTGGGCTGGCACAGGTCGCCGTCCGCCTTCAGGGAGGCGGGCGCCAGCACCGAAGCCCCGATCGAGGCAACGGAGTCGAGGAACGCGGCGTCGGGCTGCGCGAGGGTCACCACGAGCGTGTGGTCGTCCGTGGCCTCGGCGTGGTCGTACGCCGCGAACGCGGCGCGGCTGTTCAGCGTGGAGTCCTCGGCGGTGATGGCGTCGTAGTTCTGCTTGACGACGTCAGCCGTCAGCGGCGTGCCGTCCGAGAAGGTGACGCCGTCGCGCAGCGTGAACGTGTACACGGTCTCGTCGTCCGAGATCTCCCACTCCTCGGCGAGCCACGGCGTGTAGCTGCCGTCGGCCGCCTTGCCCACCAGCGACTCGGCGTAGTTGCGGATGATCGGGTACGAGTTCTGCTGGCCGGAGCGCTGCGGGTTGTAGCAGACGGGCTCGACGCTGACGCCCCAGGTCAGCGACCCGCCGGCGACCGGGTCGCCGGCCGGCGACGCCCCGCCCGTGGAGGCGGCGGAGCCGGTCGAGCAGGCGGCGAGGGACAGGGTCAGGACGACGGCGGCGGCGGGGGCCGCGAGGCGGGCGGAGCGGGTCAAGGGCATGGCTGTGCTTCCTGTTCGTACGGCAGGGAAAAAGGGGGTCGGACGGCGGGCCGCCGTCAGGCGGTGACGAGCTGCGCGGCGGGCTCGGTCCAGGTGCCGCGCCGGCGCAGGGCGGGCACGAGCCCGTCCGCGACCCAGCGGGTCTCCTCGAGGTTGGGGAAGCCCGAGACGATGAACTCCTCCACCCCGAGCCGGCGGTACTCCTCGAAGCGCGCGGCGACGTCGTCGGAGGAGCCGACGAAGCCCAGCGCGGGGCCGCCGGCCACGAGGCCGAAGCCGCCCCAGATGCCCGGCGCGACCCACAGGCTCTCCGGGCGGGTGACGTCCGCGGCGGCCAGGTGGGCCTGGCCGCGCTGCTGGCCGACCGACTGCCGGGCCAGCAGGGACTCTCGGAGCCTGGCCTGCGTGGCGGGGTCCACGCCGTCGAGCAGCGCCAGCGCGGCCCGCTCGGCCTCCTCGTGCGTGTCCCGGACCAGGATCCAGGCGCGGACGCCGAACCGCGCGGTGCGCCCCTGGGCGGCGGCGAGCCCCCGGATCCACTCGATCTTCCCGGCGAGCTGGTCCAGCGGCTCGAGCCAGGACAGGTACACGTCGGCGTGCCGCGCGGCGACGTCGCCCGCGTAGGAGGACGACCCGCCGAACCACACCTCGGGGGTGTCCGGGATGCCGAGGCCGCGCCCGTTCGCGCGCTCCAGCCGGCCCTCCCGGACGGTGTAGTGCCGGCCTTCGTGGTCCACGGTCTCGCCGCGGAACAGGGCCCGGTAGATGTCGAGGAACTCGCCCGTCCGGGCGTACTGGTCCGCCTTGTCGCCCAGGTCGCCGTGCAGCCAGGCCTCGGCCCCGGGCTCGCCGGTGACCACGTTGAGCGCCAGGCGCCCGCCGGAGACCCGCTGCAGCGTGGCCGCACGGTGGGCGGTGTAGGCGGGCGTCGTCGTGCGCGGGTGGAGCGCCACCAGGAACCGCAGGTCCCGGGTGACCGCCGCGAGCGCCGACGCGACGACCCACGGGTCCTCGCAGTAGGAGCCGGTGGGGACCAGCACGGAGTCGAACCCCGCCTCCTCCACGGCCAGGGCGACCTGGGTCAGGTAGGACAGGGTGGGCGGGCGGAAGGGCGAGCGTGGCGCCTCGCCGTCGATCCGGTGGACGTTCGTCCCGCCGCGCAGGACGTCGCGGGACTCCCCCGCCGTCGGCAGGTACCAGTGCAGGCGTGGCGTGCTGGTGCTCATCGTTCTTCCGTCCTCCGAGCCGGGCTCGGTCCGCGCTTGCCGCACGACGAGCGCGCGGCCTGGTCGTCACCCGGAGCACCCCGCCGCGAAGGAGGGTTGCTGCCCGACCAGCCGGGGCTTGTCGTCGGGACTCATGACCACATGACCGTCGGCGTGCCCTGTGGCACGTCGACGGCCGGGAATGTAAGGACGGAACGGACCTTCGTCAACGATTCCGGCGGACGTCTCGGATAGTGGATCTAGGACGGCAGGCTGCACTCCGCGCCGTCCGGCGGCGTCTCGAGGTCGAGCAGGTAGCTCTCGACCGCGTCGTCGACGCAGTCGCTCCCGCCGAGCAGGTAGGCGCCGTGCTGCTTGCCGTGCACGGTGAGCAGGTGGCCGCCCAGCTCGCGGGCCATCGCGACGCCGCCCTCGTGCGGGGTGCCCGGGTCGCCCGTCACCGAGACCACCAGGGTCGGCGGGATCTCGGCGGCGGCCGTGGGCTCCTCCGCCTCGGCCCGCTCGGGCCACCCCTCGCACTCGTGGTGGTGCACCCGCGTGAAGGCGTCGAGGTCGAAGATGGGCGCGACGTCGGCGATGTCGCGAGCCAGGGCCGTCGTCTCCTCGGGGGTGAGCGTCGGCCAGTCCATGCAGCGGGTGGCGACGTTCGAGTCGAAGTCGAGGCCGTAGGCGCCGTCGGCGCCCCTGCCGAAGTACCTGTCGCGCAGCGCCAGCAGCGCGTCCGCCCGGCCCGCCTCGTACTCCTCCAGCGCCGTGAGGACATCGGGCCAGTGCGCCTCGGCGTACAGCGCGCCGACGATGGCGGTGTAGGCGTCGTGGACGCTGACGTCACGCCCCGCCGCGGTGGGCGCGGGGTCGTCGGCGAGGGGCTCCAGGATCGCGCGGAAGCGGTCGGACGCCGACGCCGGGTCGCTGCCGAGCACGCAGTCGGGCGCCTCGGCGCAGGTCGCGGCGAGGTCGTCGAACGAGGCCTGGATGGCCACGTACTGCGACAGCCGGAACTCGGTGGCTGTGAGGTCGGGCGCGATGGCGCCGTCGATCACGACGGCCCGCACCTTCTCCGGGAAGGTCTTCGCGTACAGCTCGCCGAGCTCGGAGCCGTAGCTGTAGCCCAGGAAGCTCAGCTTCTCGTCGCCGAGCGCGGCCCGCATGACGTCCATGTCGCGCACGGTGTTCATCGTGCTGATGCTCGTCAGGGCCTTGGTGCCGCCGGTGCCCTCGACGCAGCGCTGGGCCATGGCCGCCGCCTGGTCCGCGCTCGTGATGTCGTAGACGGCGCCGATGCGGAACCCGGCGCCCTCGTCGTACTCCTTGTCGGTGAAGCACTCCGCACGCGGTGTGGTCGCGCCGACCCCGCGGGGGTCGAAGCCGACGATGTCGTAGTGCTCCGCGACCGCGGTCGCCTGCCACCGCTCCCGGAGCAGCGCGACGAAGTTGTTGCCCGAGCCGCCGGGCCCGCCCGGGTTGACCAGCAGGGACCCCTGGCGCTCGCCCGTGGCCGGCAGGCGCAGCATCGCGATCTGCCCGGTGTCCCCCTGGGGCTCGGCGTAGTCGATCGGCACCTCGACGGTCGCGCACTCCAGGTCCGGATGAGCGAACAGGGCGGCGTCCGCGGCGGTGGTCGCCGTGTCCACGCACGTGCCCCACTCAGGGGCCTGGTCGAGGAACTGGCCGAGATCGCCGCTCGCCGAGGACGACGGCGACCCGGACGGTGGCTGGGCCCCCGGGCCGCACGCGGCGAGGAGGGCGAGCGAGGCCGCGGCCGCGGCGGCGGCCAGCGCGCGCAGTGGAAGTGGTCGGGTCGGAGCTTTATTTAGCATAGCCATGCCAGGAAAGTTAGCATGGCCGTGCCAGAAAGTGCTAGAAAGGGGTCATGCCCAAGAGAGTGGACCCGGAAGCCCGGCGCCAGCAGGTGGCCGACGCCGTGATCGACGAGATCGTCGAGCACGGCCTGCGGGCGGTGACCCTGGCCCGGATCTCGGCGCGCACGGGCCTCGCGATCGGGAGCATCCGGCACTTCTTCGGCGACAACATCCGCGAGGTCATGCGCTTCACGCTGGGCGTGCTGACGCAGCGGCTCACCCGCAGCGCCCTGCCCAGGTCCGACGACCCGCTGGACCGGATCGCGGACGTGCTGATGTTCGCCGCCCCGACCAGCGAGCAGGAGCTGCGCGAGCACACCGCGTTCATCGAGTACCGGGTGCTCGCGCGCACCGACCCGGAGTTCGCGGCAGACATCGCCGCGACGTCGGTGACGGGCGCCGAGGCGGTACGCACGCTGCTGCGCGACGCCCTCACCGGCCGGACCGTCGACGAGGAGACGTTCGAGCGCGAGACGCTCCAGCTGTTCACCCTGATCGAGGGCTTCTCGTTCAGCGCGGCACAGCGGGCCGCTCCCCTGCGCGAGGCGGACGTCCGGGCGATCGCGACGGCGACCGTCGACCGGCTGCGCGCCGCCCATCCCCTCACCTGAGCGCCGCCCGCTATCGTCGCCGCAGCACCACGCGACCAAGGAGAACCAGTGAGCACCGAGCGCTACGAGGCCGTCGACTACCACACGGGCGGTGAGCCGTTCCGGATCGTCACCACCCTGCCCGTGCCCGTCGAGGGCGACGACGTCGCCTCGAAGCGGATGTTCGCGATCGGGTCGCCCGAGATCCAGCGGATCCGGCAGATCCTCTGCCACGAGCCGCGCGGCCACGCCGACATGTACGGCGGGTTCGTGGTCGAGCCCGACGACGACGGCGCGCACCTCGGCGTGCTGTTCTGGCACAAGGACGGCTTCTCGACCGCGTGCGGGCACGGCACCATCGCGCTGGGCGCCTGGGCGGTCGAGACGGGCCTGGTGGCGCCGGACCCCTCGGGCACCACCGACGTCGTCATCGACGTACCCTCCGGCCGGGTGACCGCCCGGGTGCACACCGACGCCGACGGGACGGTGACGGCGGTCGACTTCGTCAACGTCCCCGGCTACGTGCTCGCGCTCGACGTCCCGGTCGCCACGTCGCGGGGCGACGTCACCGTGGACGTGAGCTTCGGCGGCGCGATCTACGCGCAGCTCGACGCCCGCAGCGTGGGGCTGACCGTGGCGCCGGAGCACACGGACGAGATCATCGCGATCGGCCGCGAGATCAAGTGGGCGCTCGACGAGTCCGTCCACGCCGTCCATCCGACCGACGACCGGCTGGGCGGGATCTACGGGACGATCGTCTTCGAGGACCTGGGCCCCGGCGACGACGAATCCGGGCCGCGGCAGCGCAACGCCACGATCTTCGCCGACGGCGAGCTGGACCGCTCCCCCTGCGGCTCCGGGACGTGCGCCCGGCTGGCCACGCTCACGGAGCGGGGCACCCTGCCGGACGGCGCCGCGCTGCGGCACGAGTCGATCGTCGGCTCCCGCTTCACCGGGATGGTCCTGGACCGGGTCGACGTCGCGGGACGGGCGGCCGTCGTCCCGCAGGTCACCGGCACCGCCTACCGGACCGCCGAGCACGTCTTCGTCGTCGACCCCCGCGACGACCTCGTCCCCGGGTTCGTGCTGCGATGACCGCGCAGCCCGGGACGATCCCCTACCTCACCGCGGACGACGTCCGGCACCGGCTGGCGCCCGCCGGGGCCGTCGAGGCGCTGCGCGCGGCGCTCCGGGCCGGCCTGCGGCCCGAGGCCGACCACGCGCGCATCGCCGAGCCGCTGACGAACGGCGAGCTGCTCCTCATGCCCGCCGAGGCCGGCGCGGACGCCGGGATCAAGGTGCTCAGCCTCGCGCCGGGCAACCCGGCGCGCGGCCTGGCCCGCATCCAGGGCCTGTACATCCTGTTCGACGCCGAGACGCTGACGCCCCGCTGCCTGGTCGACGGCCCGGCGCTGACCGACCTGCGCACGCCCGCCGTCTCCGTCGCCGCCACCCTCGACGCCCTGCGGCGCTCCACCGCGCCGCTCGACGTGGTGCTCTACGGCGCCGGGCACCAGGGCATCGGCCACCTGGACACGCTGCGCGACGCGCTCGCCGGGCACCGCCCGCTCGGCACCGTCACCGCGGTGGTCCGCCGGCCCGACCGGGTCGCCGCGGGCGGCCCACTCACGCGCGTGGTGGCCACGGGCAGCGCCGAGGCGGTCCGCGCCACGGCCGCCGCGGGCGTCGTCGTCTGCGCCACCACCGCCCGGGAGCCGCTGTTCGACGGCGCCCTGGTGCGCGACGACGCCGTGGTGATCGCCGTGGGCTCCCACGAGCCCGACGCGCGCGAGCTCACCGCCGACCTGCTGGGCCGCGCCACCGTCGTCGTCGAGGACGTCGCGACCGCGCTGCGGGAGTGCGGGGACGTCGTCCTGGCGGTCGCCGAGGGCGCGATCACGGCGACGGACCTCGTGCCGATGGCGGACGTCGTCACCGGGGCAGTCGCGCTCCCGGCCGACCGGCCCGTCGTGTTCAAGAGCTCCGGGATGTCCTGGGAGGACCTCGTGGTCGCCACGGCGGTCGCGGGCAGGTAGGCGCGGGGCGGGGCCGGAGCAGCCCGCCTAGAAGTCCGCGAGCCGCCGCCGGCTGCGGTCCTCCGTCGCGACGAGCACGTCCAGGAGCTGCTCCTGCATACCCACGCGCCGGTCCCGGAACCGCGCGTCGTCCCAGAGGTTGGTGACCTCCTGCGGGTCGTTGACCAGGTCGTACAGCTCCCCGGTCCGCTCGCGGTCGGTGCTCGGCGCGCCGTGGTGCACCACGACCTTCCAGTCGTCGGTGCGCAGCATCGTGGTGTGCACGGGCACGTCGTAGGGGATGCAGCTGTTGCGGTACTCGGACAGCGCCCAGCCCCGCGCGTCGTCCCACTGCCCCGACCTCGCGAGACCCAGCAGGCTTGAGCCCTGCGCCCGCGGGAGGGCGTCGACGCCGGCCGCCTCCAGCAGTGTGGGCGCGAGGTCGATCCACTGCACCAGGTCGTCGCGGACCTCGCCCTCGGGCAGCTCCCCGGGCCAGCGCACGATGAGCGGCACGCGCACCGAGCTCTCGAACATCATGGGGCCCTTGAGCAGCATCTGGTGGTCACCGAGCAGCTCGCCGTGGTCGCTCGTGAAGACCACCAGCGTGTCGTCGGCCAGCCCCTCGTCCTCCAGCGCGGCCAGGATGCGCCCCACCTCGTCGTCCACCAGGGAGACCATGGCGTAGTAGTCGGCGACGATCCCCTGGATCTCGTCGGCCGTGTAGTCCTGGAAGCCCGGCAGGCTGCCCGCGTACGACCGCGCCGAGGCCTCCCGGTAGATCGCGGGCTTGTCGTCGAGGTCGTCCGGGCCCCCGACCGGGCGGGGCAGCGCCTGGGCGTCGTAGCGCTCGCGGTACTCGGGCGGCGCGCCGAAGCCGTGGTGCGGGTCGAAGAAGTTCACGACGAAGCAGAACGGCTTGGCCTTGTCCCGGCCTGTTGTCAGGTAGTCGATCGCCTCCTCGCCGATCCAGTGGCTGTAGTGCGCCTCGGTGGGCAGCCGGTCGATCGCGTCGCCGCCCTGGGCCAGGGTCTCGTCGAGCAGGCCGGGGAACCGCTCCTCGAGCCAGGTGTGATAGCTGTTTTCGGGGCTGCGCACGTACGGGTCGTGCGACCAGCGGAACACCCGGAAGCCGTCGTCGAGGCGCGGCTCGGTGCGCCCGCCCCAGGCCGAGCCGAGGTGGAACTTGCCCACCAGGCCGCAGTCGTAGCCGTCGGCCGCGAGCGCCGCGGTGAAGAGCTGCTCGCTCCCGGCGATGTCGACGCCGTTGGCCCACAGGCCGTGGTTGCGCGGGTAACGGCTGGTCATCAGGCTGGCGCGGGACGGCGCGCACACGGGCGACTGCACGATGCAGCGGTCGAAGCGGACGCCGTGGGCGGCGAGGCGGTCGAGGTTCGGGGTCCGGATGGCGCTGTTGCCGGCGGCGGCGAGGGCGTCCCAGCGCTGCTGGTCGGTGCAGATGAGCAGAATGTTGGGCCTGGTCATGGTGGTGCGGGACTCCTTGGTGGTGAGCGGGTCGGGGCGTCGGGAGGCGCCGGGTCAGTTCTTCACGGCGCCGGCGATGCCCTCGACGAAGTAGCGCTGCAGCAGCACGAACACGAGCAGGACCGGGACGAGCGACATGGTCGCGCCGGCGGCGAGGCCGGTCCAGTCGGTGGAGTTGGTGCCCTGGAAGGCGAGCATGCCGACGGCGAGGGTGCGGCGGTCGGGGTCGCTGAACGTGAACACGAGCGGGACGAAGAAGTTGCTCCAGGTCCCGATGAACGTGACGACGGCGACGGTCGCGGTGATGGGCCCGGACAGCGGCAGCATGACGCTGAAGAAGGTGCGCAGGAACCCGGCGCCGTCCACGTGGGCGGCCTGCTCGAGCTCGTCGGGGATCTGGGCGAAGAACCCCGTGTACAGCAGGACACCGGCCACGTTGCCGCCGGCGGAGAGCGCGAGGATCAGCCCGAGGGTGCTGTCGAGGATGCCGAGCTCGGTGCTGAGCCGCACGACCGGGATGATGGCGAGGCCGGTGGGGATGAAGCTGGCGGCGAGCAGCACGCCGAGCACGACGCGTCGTCCGCGGAACCGGTACCGGCCGATCACGTAGCCGGCGGTGGCGCACCGCAGGATGACGACGACGACCGAGCCGATCGTGACGATCAGCGAGTTGAGGGTGTAGCGGGCGAACCCGGCGGTCTGCCAGGCGTCCACGTAGTTCTGCCAGTTCCACTGGTGCGGGATCAGGCTGAGGCCGTCGGTGAAGATCGAGGCGTCGTCCTTGAGGGAGGCCGCGAAGATCCACAGCAGCGGGTAGACCCAGGCCAGGGCGAGCACGGCGAGGACGGCGAACTGGACCCAGCCGGCCGCCCGCCGGCGGGTCATGGCGGCCAGTCCCCTGGTCGTGGTGGTGGTCATGGTGGTGGTCATGGTTCCGGTCACCGGACCGCTCCCTTCCGGCCGATGAGCCGCGAGACGATCGCGGCGACACCGACCACGACGAGGGTGAGGACGCCGAGCAGCACGCCGATGGCGGAGGCGTACCCGTACTCGGGCCGGGCCGTCTCGAACGCCTGCTGGTAGATGTAGACCTCGGTGACGAGGGTGGAGAAGAACGGCCCGCCGCCGGTCATGGTCTGCACCAGGTCGAAGATCTGCATGGTCTCGACGATGGTGAGCATGGTGATGATGGCGACGAACGGCGCGAGCATCGGCAGGGTGATGTGCGTGAAGCGCTGCCGGGCGGTGGCGCCGTCGACCCGGGCGGCCTCCTGGACGTCGTTCGGGATGGTCTGCAGCGCGGCCAGCCAGTACATGAGGGTCAGGCCGAGCCACTTCCAGAAGTGGACGCCCATCACGGTCCAGAGCGCGGCCGAGGAGTCGCCCAGGAAGTCGACCGGGCCGATCCCGAGGTTGCCGAGCACGTGGTTGACGGGCCCGCCCGCCGGGTCGAGCACGAAGTTCATGACGATGCCGATGATCGCCGTCGTCGCCACGACGGGGACGAAGAACGCGGTGCGCAGCACGCGGGCGAACGGCAGGCGCGGGTCGTTCAGGAAGATCGCAAGCACGAGCGCCAGCAGTACCCGCAGCGGCACGGTGACCACGATGATCAGCAGCGTGACGCCGATCGACCTCCAGAACAGGGGGTCGGAGAACGCGAGCTGGTAGTTGGCCCAGCCGGCGAACGGCCGCTCGGGGCCGTAGCCGGACCAGTTGAGGAACGAGTACCAGATGCTGGCCAGCGCGGGCCACACCGTGTACGCCCCGAAGAGCACGATGGTGGGCAGCAGGAACAGCCAGATCCAGGGTCCGTGCCGGCGTCCTCGGCCCTGCTCGGGCGCGGGCGCGACGGCCTGCCGGGTGGGTGGGGTGCTGACGAGGGTCATGAGCGGGGGCTCCCGGTGGTCTGGTCGGCGCTCTCGTCGAAGATCCAGTCGTCGAGCGAGACCTCCTGGCCGCGCGAGCGGACCACCTCGATGGCGCGGTCGCGCTCGGTCGCCAGGCGGCTGCGGTAGCGCGTGAGCTCGGCGCCGACGTCGTCGACGTTGCCGCCGAGGTAGCCCTGCGCGATCTCGCCGAGGTTGGGCCGGATCTGCTTCATCTCGGACAGCACCGCGCCGACGACGGGGTTCTTCGCCACGGGGCTGGGCGCGAGCCGGACGCTGTCCCGCATGAGCGAGACGGCCCGCACGTAGGCCTCCGGGACGTCGGCCTCGGCGACCGCGCCGACGTCGGCCGGCGGCTGGTCCATGGCGGCGGCCAGGCCCCGCGCGTAGTCCGTGGTGGTCATCCGCGACAGGATCTCGCTCGCGGCCGCGGCGTCCGACGACGTCCGCGACAGCCAGAACGAGCCGCCGACCGGGCCGTTCATCGCCCGGGCGACGCCGTCGGGCGTGGGCATGTCCGCCAGGCCGAGCGTGGCGAGCGCGTCGGGGAACTGCCCCGCCAGGACGCCGACGTTCCAGGGCCCGTCGAAGAACAGCCCGGCCGAGCCGCCCACCCAGCGGGCGCGCGCCGTGCGCACGTCGAGCGACGTCGAGGACGGGAACATGACGCCGTCGCGCACCAGCGAGCCCAGGAACTCGAACACGTCGCGGAACTCGGCGGAGTCGAAGGGGTACTCCCCGGTGCGCGCGTCGGCGACGCCGGGGGCGTCGGCGCCGTTGCCCGCGAAGCTGAGCACCGCGCCCGCGCCGGTCGCGAGGTCGATCACGTGCTGGCGCAGCCGGTCGAGCAGCGCGAGCCCCTCGATCCAGCCGGACGAGGTGCCCGCGGACGTGAGCGCGCCGGCCAGGGACCGGAACTCGTCCCAGGTGCGCGGCCCGTGCTCCGGGTCGCCCCCGGCCGCCTCGACGGCCCGCTGGTCGAACCAGGTCAGGGTGGCGTGCTGGTGCGGCGTGAACAGCGGGAAGGAGTACAGCTCGCCGCCGAACGTGTGCAGGCCCTCCACGAGGGTGCCCTCGGGGAACCGGGCGCGGGCCTCGGGGCTCAGCTCGATCGGCCGCACCCAGCCGTTCTCGACCAGGACCAGCTCGGGCACGCCGTACCCGTTGGTGAACACGTCGGGCACCTGGCCGCTCTGCTGCGCGAGCTGCAGGGCCTGGCCGAGGCCCGCCGGGTCGTAGACGGTGTGGTCGACGGTGACGCCGAGCCGGCTCGCCACGGCGTCGAAGGTCTCGCGCTGCAGGGCCTCCAGCGGCTGGAACTGGTCCCACCAGGTGATCGTGCCGGCGACGTCGCGCGCCGGGCCGGAGCGGCCGCAGCCCGCGAGCCCGAGTGCGCCGGCCAGGCCGGCGGCACCACCGAGGGCCAGGAAGGTGCGGCGGTCGAGGTTCCTCATCCATCCTCCGTGCAACGTTGCATCTGCGCCGTGCAACGTTACACGGCTGCGTTCGAACGTAGGGGGCCGGGCCGCGCGGTGTCAATGCGTGAGCGTCAGACCGCGCGCGTCGAGTCGCGCACCACGAGCCGGTGCGGCGAGACGTGCCGGCCGGGGCGGCGTGCGGGATCGGCCCGGCGCGCGGTGACGAAGCCGAGGGCCGCGGCGGCGAGGTCGTCGAGGTCGTGCGCCACGGTCGTGAGCGACGGCGTGACGTACCGGCTCTCGGGCGCGTCGTCCCAGCCGGTGACCGCGACGTCCCGCGGCACCTCGATGCCGCGGCCCGTGAGCGCGTGCAGTACGCCCACGGCCAGCTCGTCGGTGGCGCAGACCACGGCGTCGTACCCCGACTCCCCCGCCGGAAGCCGCTCGCCGACGGCGACGCCGGTCTCGCGCCCGAAGTCGGGCGTGCCGAGCACCGCCGAGTCGGGCAGGTCCAGCCCCTCGGCGCGCAGCACGTCGCGCACACCCTCCAGCCGCAGCGCCCCCGGGCCGGTGCCCTTGCCGTGCTCGGTGCCGACGAAGGCGAACCGTCTGCGGCCGGTCGCCACGAGGTGGGTCGCGACGTCGCGCGCGGCGGCGCGGCTGTCGATGAACACCTGGTCGAACGCGTCGCCCCGCGTGTGCTCGCCGAGCAGCACGGTCGGCAGCTCGGGGCGCAGCTCGGCCAGGTCGTCGCTCGTGAGTGACATCGGGCAGATGAGCGTGCCGCCGACGCCCCGGTGCGGGTGGCTGCTCGCCACCCGCTGCTCCTGCTCGACGACGCCGCCCGTCTCCTCGATGACCACCGTCATCCCGAGGCCGCGGGCCCGCTGGATGACCGTGTGGGCCAGGGCCGAGTAGTAGGGCGAGCGGATGTCGGGCAGGGCGAGCTGGATCACCTCGGACGTGCCGCTGCGCAGCAGCCGGCCGGCGGCCGACGGGACGTACCCGACCTCGGCGATGGCGGCCTCGACGCGGGCGCGGATCTCGCCGGCCACGCTGGAGCGGCCGTGGAGCACGTTCGACACGGTGCTCGCCGAGACCCCGGCACGGCGTGCGACGTCCTTCACCGTCGCGGGCCGGCCGCGGACCAGGGACGTCATGGCCCCATGATCACACGAGCGCCGCGCGGCAGGAGCCACCCGGCGCGCACCCAGCCGGCCGACCACATGCTGGTCGCCCGCTCGCCACCACGTACGCGCTGATGTATGCATGGTTGCATGCAACAGGATCTCAACCTGCCCTGGACCACGCCGTCCCGGTCCATCGCGGAGCGGCTGGCGGGCGAGCTCGCCCAGCAGATCGTCAGTGCCGGGATCGCCCCGGGCACCTGGCTGACCGAGGTGGACGTCGCCGCCGAGCACGGCGTCAGCCGCACGCCGGTCCGCGAGGCGCTGCTCGCGCTCCAGGTCTGGGGGCTCGTGGCGCTCGCGCCGAAGAAGGGCGCGCTGGTCACGGTGCCGACCGCCACGGAGCGGGACGAGCTGCTGTCGGTCCGCTCCATGCTGGAGACGAACGTGGTGCGGCGGCTGGAGTCCGCGGACCCGGGCTCACGGGAGCGGCTGACCGCCGGGCTGCGGGCGATCCTGGACCGGCAGCGCGACGCCGTCGCCCGGCCCACGGACTTCGCCGTCCTGGACTACGCGTTCCACGCCGCGATCATCCACCACGAGCGCAGCGGCGTCGTCGACGAGGTCTCGCGGCTGCTGGGCCCCCGGCTGATCCGCCTCACCTACCTCGCCGTCGGCGCGACGGCCGGCCGCCTGGACGTGTTCGCGGACGAGCACGCCGCCCTGCTGGACGCGATCGAGGCCGCCGACACCGACGGGTTCGTCCGGCAGATCGAACGCCACCTCGCCCAGGGGCACAGCGGGTACGAGGTGGCGCGGTGAGCCTGCGGCACACGGGCCGGTCCTGGCTGTTGACGGCGCCCGCGGTGTTCGTCGTCGCGTGGGGCGGCAACCATTTCACACCGCTGCTGCACGTCTACGAGACGCTCGGCGGCTACGCGCCGTGGCAGGCGAACCTGCTCCTGGGCATGTACGTGTTCGGCCTGATCCCCGGCCTGCTCGTCGCCGCGGCGCTGTCCGACCAGCACGGGCGCAAGCCGGTCGCGATCGCCGGGCTGGTCAGCGCCATCGCGGCGAGCGTGCTGCTCGCCTGCGGCATGGACTCGTTCGTGCTGCTGTGCGCCGGGCGGCTGCTGGCCGGGATCGGCGTCGGCATCGGCATGTCGGTGGGGTCGAGCTGGATCAAGGAGCTCTCGGCGTCGCCATGGGACCTGCACGCGGGCAGCGCGGCGGGCGCCTGGCGCTCGTCGCTGACCCTGACGCTGGGGTTCGCGCTCGGCGCCGGGGTCACGGGGGCGATCGCCCAGTGGGCGCCCTGGCCCGGGCAGTCGCCCTACGTGGTGCACGTGGCGCTGTGCCTCCTGGCGCTCGGCCCGCTGCTCCGGGCGCCGGAGAGCCTGCCGGTCGAGCTGCGCGCGCAGCGGCCCTGGTGGCGTGACCTGCGGGTGCCGTCGGCCGGGCAGCGCGCGTTCCGGCTGCTGATCCTCCCGGCCGCGCCGTGGGTGTTCGCCGCCGCCGGGGTGGCCTACGCGATCATGCCCGCCGTCGTCGAGGACCGCCTCGGGTCCTGGGCGACGCTGTACGCGACGGGCCTGACCGTCGTGACCCTGGGCACCGGGGCGCTGACCCAGACCACCGTCGGGTACCTCAACCGCGTGACGCACGGGCACGCGCTGGTCGTCGGGCTGTCCGGGATGACGGCGGGCATGGTGCTGGCCGCCGTCGCGGCGGCGGTGGGCCAGCCGGCCCTCGCGTTCGCGGTCGCGGCGCTGCTCGGCGGCTCGTACGGGGTGTGCGTGGTCTCCGGCCTGCTGATCGCACAGTCGATGGCCACCCCGCGGGACCTCGCCGGGATGACCGGCGTGTACTACTCGCTCGCCTACACGGGGTTCCTGCTGCCCACGCTGCTGGCCGCTCTCGCGCCAGGGGTGTCCTACGTGCTGGCGCTGGCCGTGGTCGCGGTGCTCTGCGCCTGCTGCCTGGGCGTCGTGAGCGTGGCGCTGCCGCGGCACCGGCGCTGGGAGTAGCCCTTCGACGCTACTTGACACTTTTCGTCAATTACTTGCTAGAGTCTGTCAAGTGACGACGGAAGAGCATGTCGAGCTGGCAGGCGAGCTGCTGACCCTGGTCCACCGGCGGATCGTCGATCCCCTGGAGATCCTGCTCGGCTCCGCCGACCTGGTGGGGCCGGTCGGCGACCGCCTGCGGATCGAGAGCGAGGTGTGGGCGGCCCAGCTGCTGGGGCCCGACCAGGCCCTGGCCGTGCGCGCCTGCGCACGACTGATCGCGGCGCTCTTTCCCGGGGACGCGGTGTTCGACCCGCCCGAGGACTGGTGGGGCACCGCGTTCGGGCGGGTGGTGGCCAGGCGGGTGGGCCACCCCGGCCGCGACTCGGTCACGTTCGCCGTGGCCGGGGCGATGCTCGGCATCACCCGGCAGGGTGTCCACGACCTGGTCAAGCGCGCCAAGCTCGACCGCCACCCCGACGGCGGCGTGACGACGACGTCCGTCCACGCCCGACTGAACCAGGCCGGGTGACCGGCCGGATGCCCGCCCCGATCGAGCCGGCCCGCACCGACGGAGGAGAGACCATGCCGCAGGACCTCGTCATCACCGGCCACGAGATCCCCCTCGCCGTCCGGGACCACGGGGGGACGGGACCCGCCGTGGTGCTGCTCCACGGCCTCGGCGGGACGCTGGAGGCCTGGGACCCGTTGGACCTCGACGGGCAGGGGCTCGACGGGCACCGCACCGTGGCGATGGACCTGCGCGGCCACGGCCTGTCGGGAGACGGTCCCTGGGACTGGGCGAAGGCACTGGACGACGTCGAGGCCGTGGTGCGCCACCTCGACCTCGGCAACCCCACGGTGGTCGGACACTCGCTCGGCGGGATGCTCGCCACGCAGTGGGCGCTGCGCCACCGGGAGTGCCCGGGCATCGTCAACCTCGACGGGCTCCGGTCCGCCGAGAGTGACCCCGGCAACTACCCCGGCATGGACCCCGCCGCACGCGACCAGGAGCTGGCGCGGCTCCGGGCGACGTTCGACGCGCAGGCCGCGGGCGTGAGCCGTCCGCTGCCGGACGAGCTGCGGGCCATGATGCCGCCCCGGTCGCTCACCGAGCGGGACGGGCAGGTCTACGCCCGGCCCTCGGCGGAGCTCCTCGCGGCGGTGCGGTACACACCCGAGTTCCGCGACACCGTCCCGCTGCTGCGGCGGATCGACTGCCCCGCGCTCGTGGTGGTGCCGACCCAGGACCCGCCCGGCATGCCCGGCGGCGAGCTGATGGCGGCGTTCCGCCGCGGCGTCCGCCGCGACCTGGCCGGACTCCCCGCGAACGTCCGGGTCGAGGAGCTGGAGGCCAGCCACGCGATGCTCACCGAGCGGCCCGCCGCAGTGGCGGAGCTGGTCACCGCCTTCCTCCGGGCTCCTCGGTAGCCTGGTTCGGGTGGACGCCCACGACCGGCTCGTCCAGGACGGCCGTTGCCCGCCTGACCCGTTCGCCCTGCTGCGGCTCTGGGCGCCCGCCGACGACGACCCCGAACGACCGCTCGCGACCCTGGCGACGGTCGACGCCGACGGCCTGCCGGACGCGCGCACGGTGGTGCTGACCTCCGTCGGCGACGACGCGGTGACGTTCCACACCGACGCGCGCAGCCGGAAGGCGGACCAGCTTCGGGCGCACCCGCGCGCCGCGCTCGTCGTCCGCTGGGCGGAGCGGGAGCGACAGGTCGTGCTGCGCGGCGCGGCGGCGGAGGTCTCGACGGAGGCGTGCCGGGCCGTGTTCGCCCGCCAGTCGCGCTACCTGCAGCTCCTCGCGTGGCTCAACACGCCGGAGCTCGCCGCCCTGCCCCGGGCCGAGCGGGAGCGGCGGTGGGCGGCCTTCGACGCGAGCCATCCCGTGCTGGAGCCGCCGCCGACCTGGGCCGGGTTCGCGGTGCGGCCCGTCGACGTCCTGTTCTGGGAGGGGACGGGCGACGGCCCGAGCCGGCGGGTCCGGTACCGCCGCTCCGCCCGCGGGTGGACCCAGGAGGCGCTGCCGGGCTGAGCGGGTGGCCGCGGCCGGCGACCCGTTGACGTGCGCCGACACCGCTCACTAGCCTCCCGGATGGCTGGTGGTGCGCATCGTCGCGCGGGCCGGCCCCTTGGCCCCGAACGAAGGAGTTCTGCCATGCGCACCCCGATCACCCGCCGCACCCTGCTCGTCACCGGCGCCGCCGTCGGCGCCTCGGCCGTGCTGGGCGCACCGGCCGCGAACGCCGCGAACGCCGCGGGCGCCCCCGTCGCCACCACAGGCAAGGGGCACCGCGCCGCCCTGGTCACACCGGTCGCCGAGGTGCTCGACGGCGGCGAGCAGGTCACCTCGCTCGTCGTCTCCGCCGCCGCGCTGGACCGCGTGGAGCGGTCGTCGCTCACGTCGTCGACGTTCGCCGTGCACGTCGTGGCGACCAACCCGCTCACGGGCGACGTCGCCTACGAGCAGGACCGCGTGGTCACCGGGGCGCGGTGGACCGGCCGCGGCGAGGTCACGCTCGACCTGGAGCACGGGTGGGGCGTCGACGGCGGCGGCACCCTGCAGTACATGGGCGCGTTCGGCCGCAACGTGCTGCTGGACCTGGACCACACGGTCACGCAGGCGGAGCCGCTGCGCGGCCCGGGTCCGGGCGGCGTCGTCGTGCTCGACTCGTTCCGGCAGGGCGACCTGTCCGACCCGGAGGTCGACGCGTTCACCTACCACGCGACGGCGTCGCGCCTGAACTACCGGCTGTTCTCCCCCGAGCGCCGGCACCGGGGCGGCCGCCGCGGCGCGGCGCTCGTCGTCTGGCTGCACGGCGGCGGCGAGGGCGGGCTGCTGACCGGCGGGTACGACTACTACGACAACGAGGCGCAGCTGCGGGCCAACCGGGGCGCGCTCGGCTTCGCCACCCGGGAGGCGCAGGACCTCTTCGGCGGCGCGTACGTGCTCGCGCCGCAGGCGACGTCGGCCTGGATGCAGGACGGCGACGGCTTCGCGCCCCAGATCCTGGAGGCGATCGAGGAGGTCGCGGCGGCGCACCGGATCGACGCGAGCCGCGTCCACGTGGTCGGCTGCTCCAACGGCGGGTACATGTCGCTCAAGATGGTCGCCGAGCACCCGGACCGGTTCGCGACGTCCACGCCGATCTGCTGCGGCATCGGGCCGCGGGACGGCTCGGGCGGCTACTTCATCTCGGACGCCGAGCTCTCGGCGATGACGACGCCGACGTGGCTGGTCGCCTCGGCCGACGACACGACGCTGGACCCGGAGGACAACACCGTCTACGCCCACGAACGGATCGCCGGCTCGATCATGAGCCTGTACGACGGCGTCACGTGGGACGGGAACACGTACCCCGGGCACTGGTCGTGGATCTACGTGGCCCGCAACGACCCGCGGCACGCGGGCCGGAGCGTCTGGGAGTGGATGGCGCGCACGCGGCGCTGACGCCGGTGACGGGTGCCGACGGCGTGCGAGTGGTCGCCGCCGGCACCTGGCCGCGCTCCGCGGCGGAGGGGCCGAACCTGGTGGTGACGAGGCCCGATGGCCTAGGGTCAATAGTTCGGGGTCATGGAGCGGCTCTCGATCCTTGCCGGATCCGGAGGTTCCGCATGTCATCCATGAGCCGAGACAACGTCATCGGACAGGTGGCTATCGAACGGGCGAAGTGCATCATCGCCGTCGCGCGGGACGTCCAGGACGACGAGGCCCGGCAGGTGCTGCGGGACGCGGCCGACGACGCCCACGTCCCTGAGAGCGTCGCGGCGGCCCAGATCATCTCGGAGCTCCAGGCCGACGGCGCCGGTGTCGGCACGGAGACGACCGTCGAGATGCTGGAGCGAGGGCTCACCGCCGTCCGGCCGGTGCAGCCCGCCGCCTGACCAGCGCACTCCCCGCGTCGGGCGCGGTTACCGTGTCAGGCATGCCGACGCCCGATGACGACACGATCCGGTTCTGGGGTCTCGCCAGCACGCACCGGCAGCTCGCCGGTTCGGCGCTCGCCCACCGTGCGGCGGCGCCGTCGCTCGGCCTGGCCAACTTCCTGTACGCCGTGGTGCCCGCGGACGCCGACACCCTGCGGCACGACCTCGCCGAGGCGGCGCGGGACGGTTGCACGCGGGTCGTCGTCGAGCGCCGTACGCCGCCCTGGGTCGAGGCGGAGCTGCTGCTCGACGGCTGGCAGGCGGAGGACGAGCTGCGGCTCGTCCTGCCCGCCGGCCACGACCTGACCAGGGCCGCGCCGTCGCACGAGGTCCGGCGGGCGGACGACGCCGATCCCGGCTGGGCGGCGCGCGCCGCGATGCTGCGCACCGACCACGTCGAGGAGGACGTGCGCCACGGCGTGCCGGTCCGGCCGCCGGCCCGGACGGACGCGACGGTCGCCCACCGCCAGGACCTGGAGCGCCACGCCACGTACTACTGCGTGCTCCGGCGCGGCGAGGTCGCGGGCTTCGTCTGCGGGTGGCTCGCGCCGTCGGGGCAGGGCGTGGTGGAGGACGTGTTCGTCGCGCCGGACCACCGCGGCCACGGCGTCGCCACCGCGCTGATCCACCACGCGGTGGCGCGGCTTCGCGACGCCGGCGCCGGTCCCGTGAGCATCGCGGCGGAGGTCGGCGACACGCCCGGCCACCTCTACTCCCGTCTCGGATTCCGGCCGCACCACACGGCGCGGTCCCTGACCGCGCTGGCCGTCGGCGGGTGAAAGGGCTAACGTGGCGCGAGGAGTCAAGCCACGGCGCCGCACCGCGATGACGGAGGCCCCGATGGCAACGACGACTACCGGCGACACCACGCCGCAGACCCCCTTCCTTCGCGACACGGTCAAGAACCTCGCGGTCGGCACGCCCGTGCTCGCGGGTCAGTACCGGGTCGATCTGGCCGCCGGCACCTGGTGGTGGTCCGACGAGGTGTACCGCATGTACGGCTACGAGCCCGCCCAGGTCGCCCCCGGACCGGAGATACTGCGCGCCCGCCGCCACCCGGACGACCAGGACCGGGTGATCCGCGAGGCCGTGCGCGCGCTCCGGTCCGGGCACTCCTTCACCTGCGCGCAGCGCGTCGTGGACGTGCACGGCAGGGCCCGCACCCTGCTCGTGACCGGGCAGGCCGTCCGGTCCGAGCGCGGCCCGGTCCTGGTCGGGCAGGTCGCCGACGTGACGCCCCTGCAGCACGAGGCCATCGCCCGCGCCGCCCAGCGGTCGGTCGACGGCGCGATGGCGACGACGGCCACGATCGAGCAGGCCCGCGGCGTGCTCATGGCCGTGCACGGCGTGAGCGAGGAGGAGGCGCTGACGATGCTCACCGAGCGGGCCAGCGCCGCCGGCGTCGACCTGCGGACCACCACCGCGCAGCTGCTCGCCGGCCTGTCCGGCAAGGCGCGGCTCGGTGGCGCGGCGGCCACCCGCGTCGGCCGGATCCTGGCGGCCGTGGTCCCGGTCAAGAAGACCCGCACGAACGACCCGCTGCTCACCAGGCGGGCGGCCTGACCCGGCCGGGCGGCGCGCTCAGGCGGTCAGGAGCCTGAGCAGCGCCCGCTCGTCCGCCGTCATCCAGCGCGACGAGCGGACGGCGTCAGCGCCCGAGCGGGCGATCAGCCGGTAGAGGTCGGCGCGGTCGTCGGTCAGGATCGCGGGGTGCACGTAGCTCTTGCGGCACACCGCCGGGGTGTTGCGCAGGTACTCGGCGGCGACCCGGACCGCCTCGACCCGTTGCGCGTCGTGCTCGGCCTGGTCCGCGGGTCGAAGCCCGCGCAGGTGGCCCAGCGCGATCGTGCTGGCGCCCCAGGTCCGGAAGGTCTTGGCCGTGTGGTCGGCCCCCGTCACCCGGGCGAGGTAGTCGTTGACGTCGCCCGAGCCGACGTCGCGGACCTCGTCCCCGTCCACGTACCGCAGCAGCTGCCGGCCGGGCAGCTCCTTGCACCGCCGGACGATGTTCGCGACCCGCCGGTCGTGCACGGCGACGTCGTGGGGCTCCCCCGACTTGCCCTGGAACCGGAACCGCACCTCGGCTCCCCCGACGGTGGCGTGCCGGTTGCGCAGCGTCGTCAGCCCGTAGGACTCGCCCGAGCGCACGTACTCGTCGTTGCCCACCCGGATCAGCGTCTCGTCGAGCAGCCGGACGACGGTGGCCACCACCCGGTCCAGGCTCAGCCTGGAGGCGCCCATGTCGGCGTCGACCTGCTTGCGCAGCGCCACGAGCGCCTCACCGAACCCCGCCAGCTCCTCGAACTTCGCGGCGTCCCGGTACCGGCGCCACCCGGGGTGATAGAGGTACTGCTTGCGGTTCTTGGCGTCGCGGCCCGTCGCCTGGACGTGTCCCGTCGCGTCGGCGCAGATCCACACGTCGGTCCATGCCGGCGGGATGACGAGCGAGCGGATCCGGTCCAGCGTCTCCTGGTCGGTGACCCGGTCGCCGTCGTCGTCGGTGTAGCTGAACCCGCGCCCGCGGCGTCGGCGGCGGATGCCGGGGTCGGCGTCGCGGGTGTGGGTGAGTCCGTTACGGACCGGCTCCTCCATGGGTCACCTCACCACGACGCGCCTGCGGCCGCTTCTCGACCTCGGTCAACCTAACCGACCGGGGCCCGGGAGGCTCGCGGACGACGCCCCGCAGGACGCGCGGACGGTCAGCCTGGGCAGCAGGCTGAGATGCCGGGGCGGACGACGGCCGTCTCCGTCCTCGTGCATGCGGTCGACCAGGATCCGGAGCGACTCCTCGCCGATCTCGCGGCGCGGGGGGCTGATCGTGGTCAGGGGGACGACGGCGAGCTCGGCGTTCTCGTCGTCGTAGGCCACGATCGCGAGGTCGTCGGGCACGCGCATGCCGCGGTCGATCGCGACCTCGACGAGCCGCGCGGCGTGATGGTCCGTGTGCACCACGATGCCCGTCGCACCGGCCTGCCGACACCGGTCGAACAGCTCCTCGATCTCGGCGGCGAGCGCCAGCGGGTCGCCGTCCTCGCCGGTGCGCAGGGCGACGTCGGGCCCGGGTTCGATGCCGAGCCGGTCCACGGCGGTGGCGAACCCCTGACGCAGGCGCGGCGCGGTCGGGGTCCGTTCGAAGACGGCGAGCGCGATGCGCCGGTGGCCGAGGCCGTGCAGGTGCTCGACGGCGAGCACGGCCCCCTGCACGTGGTCCGTGTGCGCGAGGTCGAGCTCGCTGAGCCTGGATTCCCCCTCGATCTGCCGTTCGACGAGCACCAGGGGCACCGGGATCGCCCGGAGCCAGGAGGCGAGCTCCGCGGGCGTCCGGTCCCAGGCCGTCGGGGCGATGGCGAGGCCCGAGACGCCTAGTCCGATCAGGCGGTCGACCTGCGCGACCTCCGCCTCGTGCCGGTACTGCGACACGCCCAGCACGAGGCGCACCCGGAGCCGGGGCGCGACGGCCTCCATGCCGCGCACGACCGACGGGAAGTACGAGGTCGCGTTCGGCACGACGAGCCCCACGAGCACGCGCGCGGCCCGGGGCGCGGGCGTCGATCCCACGGCGATCGCGCCGCCGTGCACGCGGCGGAGCCGCCCAGCGCGCTCGAGCTCGAGGAGGTCCCGGCGCATCGTCACCTCGGAGATCCCGAGGTGCGCCGCCATCTCGGCCGAGCGGAGGCTGCCGCGCAGCTCCAGCTCCCGCAGCACCAGCTCGTGCCGCCGGCGGGCAAGATGCATCGTCGCCGCTCCTCGTCGATCCCGTCCTGGTCCGCACAGTATCGCGCGGCGGGACGGCGACGACGGAGCGGTCAGCCCATGAGCTCGAGTCCCCGGGCCGGGAGGTTCCCGTCGGCGCGCTCGATCGCGCGGACCGCGCGTGCGACGTAGGCCGCGATCCGCGTGGCGCCGCGTTCGTGGAAGTGGGTGTCGTCCTCCTTGCCCGCGGGCCATACCGGATGCTCGCCGGGCGCGAAGTGGCAGAACAGGTCCTTGGACGCCGCCGGCCCCAGGTCCTCGTACAGCCAGGTGGTGAGCACGGTCAGGTCGATCAGCGGCACACCGAGCTGCTCCGCCAGGTCGCGGACGGCGTCGGGGTAGTCGCCGTGCGTCGGCGTGATGCGCTCGCCGTCGAACCAGCGGCGTTCCGGCGACGTGCACAGGATCGCGTGCGCGTCCCGGGACCGGACGTCCTCGACCATGCCGCGCAGCCGCGCCGTGTAGCCGCCGCGCGCCGCGAGCAGCTCGGGTTCCTTCTGGTCGTTGTGCCCGAACTGGATGAGTACGGTGTCGCCCGGCTCGACGCCGTCGAGGAGCGGCAGCCAGCGCTCCGCGAGGAACGTCTCGGTCGTGGCGCCGCCGAACGCGTGGTTGCGCACCGCGTCCTCGACGTAGCGGCCGAGGAAGCCGCCCCACCCGGACAGGGGCAGCTCGTCCGGCTTGGGATCGGCCACGGTGGAGTCGCCGGCAAGGTGGTAGGTCATGCGTCCGTCCCGTTCGTCGTCGTCAGTCCGTGCCATCGTGCCCGCAGAGCGTACGCGGCTGCCTTCGGCTGCCGGTCGCGGGTGAAGACGCCCTTGCGGTTGCCGCCCACCCGCATGGGCCCGGGCGTCGTCACGAAGTCGGCGAAGCACCAGACCTGCTCGCCGACGACCGCGTCGACACGGTCGAACACCCGGTGGTAGGTCGCCAGGAACTCCGTCTGGAACTCCTCGGTCCACGGGAGCGCCGCGGTGCCGTGCAGCCCGGGCATCGTGTCCGACCCGTACTCGGTCATGATGATCGGCTTGCCGTCGGACGCCCAGGCACGCAGCTCGGCCTCCAGCGCGGCCTCGGCCTGCTCCAGGTCGCCGGGCTCGAGATACCAGCCGTAATAACGGTTGATCATCAGTACGTCGCTGTACTTCGACAGCAGGCACTCGCCGTGCGGTGCCAGCACCACGTTGGCGAACCCGACGGGCCGTGTGGGGTCGCACCGGCGGGTGAGCTCGAACAGTGGCCGGAAGTACTCCTCGGCCTCCGGGGTCTGGGACTCCGGCTCGTTGGCGATGCTCCACAGCACCACGCTCGGGTGGTTCTTGTCGCGGGCAACGAGTTCCTCGATCGCGGCGGCGTGCACCGCCTGCGTCTGCTCGTTGATGGTGTCCTCGGAGTAGGTCACGTAGCCCTGCGCGCCGAAGACCCCGCCCCCGATGGCCATGTTCATACCGACGGCCGCGGTCTCGTCGATGACGACGATCCCGAGCCGGTCAGCGAGGTCGAGCACGTCCTCGGAGTACGGGTAGTGCGACGTCCGGATCGAGTTGCCGCCCGTCCAGCGCACCAGCTCCAGGTCGTGCAGGCTGAACGCGTCGTGGTGCCCCTTGCCGAGCACGGGGACGTCCTCGTGCATCGCGAAGCCCGTGAAGTAGAACGGCTCGCCGTTGATCAGGAAGCGCGTGCCGTCCACCCGCACGGTGCGCACGCCGACGGGCTGCCGGTACTCGTCGACCACGCCGGCGTCGTCGACGAGCCGGACCCTCAGCTCGTAGAGGTAGCCCTCCCCCGGCCGCCACGGGCGCACATTTGCCACGCGCAGCTCGCCGTCGGCCCCCGCACCGTCGGCTACAAGTCGGCCGGCGCCGTCGTGAAGGGCCGCGACCACACGCGTCCTTTCCGCGTCCTGAGTGCGTGCCGCGTACCGGACGACGCCGGCGGCGCTGTCCAGGTCGGTGACCACCGTGAGGTCGGTCAGGTGGGCGGCCGGCGTCGAGGAGAGCCAGACCGAGCGGTGGATGCCCGCGTAGTTGAAGAAGTCGTGCCAGTACTTCTGGCGCTTGCCGTGCGGTGTGTCCAGGACGACGCCCGGCGGCACGGACTGGAAGGTCAGCGTGTTGTCGACCTCCACCGTGACCCGCGCGGCGGTGCCTGGTTCGACGTGCTCGGAGATGTCCGCCTCGAACGGGAGGTAGCCGCCCTCGTGCCGCACGACCTCGATGCCGTTCACCCAGACGGTCGCTCGGTGCGTGGCCGACTCGAAGTACAGGACGGTGCGCTGGCCGGCCCACCCGCGTGGGACCCAGACGTCGGTCTCGTACCAGACCGAGCCGATGTGGTCGTGCACCGCGGCGTCGACGACCACGTCGTTGTAGCTGGCTGGCACGGCCATCGGCCGTGTCCCCTCCAGCGGGCCGTCGAACCAGCGGTCGTGGCGGCCTGCCCCGTCGGCGTCGACGCGGAAGCGCCAGATCCCGTCCAGGCGCTTGCGTTCACGTGTCTCGTTGTCCTGGGGGCGCAGCATCCTCGGGCAGCTCCTTCGCGGTCGTGAACAGGTGTCGTTCGTGTGCTGGTCATGCTTGGAACCGGTCGGCCCAGCCGTCCGGTATCGACAACGCCGGTGCAGCGACTCCCGCGAGCCGGTAGAGGGTCGGTCGCACCGTCGTGACGAACTGATGGGTGGCGTTGAGGTCGCCCTCGTCCAGGCCGAAGCCGAGCCGGACCTCGTTCGGTGCCTCGAGCGAGTGTCCGAGATGGCGGGAGAAGCCTCCGTCGTCACGTGCGAAGCCCCGGGAGTTGGCCGTCGTGATGCGGACGAGCTCTGCGACGTCGCGCTCGCCGACGCCGCCGAGCTGTGCTCCGACGACGTCGATGAGCTCGACCGGGTTGCGCAGCCAGCACGCGTCGGTGCACTCCTGCGTGCGGATCACCTCGAACGCTGCGTCGTAGATCTCACGTGCCCGAGGCACCGCGTGGCCTACCTGCCGGCAGAAGAGCGCGAACTTGAAGGCTCCCGACAGGCGGTTGTAGGGCACCCCCTCACCGGCGAACCCCGTTACCGGGTCCTGCCGGGCCGACACGTATCGGATCGCCGTCCCGACGAGCGCGTCCCGCCGGCTGTCGGGCAGCAGCATGAGCAGCGCTGCCTGCGCCTGGATGTTGTCCTGCGCGAGCCAGGAGTTCTCCCACGGTCGCTGGTCCAGCCACTCCTCGAACGCGTCGACCGACTCCACATGCCGGGTGTATGCCGTCGCGCCCGTTCCGGGGTCAGGCAGTGGATACAGCGGTTCGGCTCCCAGCCTGGCGAGGGCGCTGGTCGCCATGTCCAGGGCGCGCCCGCGTAGCCGCTCGATCTCGCGCATCTCGTTCTGCGGGTCGAGGAAGTAGCCCGACCGTCGGTCCTGCCTGTCCTGGAAAAAACGCACCAGGGCGGTCCGCACCGCCCGCGGAAGTGATCCAAGGAGTCCGGCCCGGGCGATGATGTTCACGGCGAAGGCCGTGGACTCGATGTCCGCCTCGAACTCGGACGCCCCGGTCGAGCTCAGCGCGTAGTAGAAGCCGCCGCGCTCCCGGTCCCACAGACCGGGCAGCCAGTCGAGGACGTTCACGAACAGGTGGTCGAACTCGGCGAGTTCCCCGTCCAGAGTGCCGGCCGTGGTCCCGGTCATGGCTGCCCCACGATGCTCTCGGCGACGGTGAACCATTCGTCGACCAGCTGGTCCACGGTGACGTTCCCGTACTGGAGCTCCTCGGTGAGCCGCTCGTACTCGACCTCGAGCTGGCCGATGTCCTCGATCGGGATCGGCGGGGCCTCGGTCACCACGTCGGCTACCTCCTCCTCGTAGCGCAGCACCTGCTCGTCGACGGAGCCAGGCTCGATGTCCATCGCGTCGATCTGTGCCCGCACGGCGGGCACGCCTTTGGAGGTGCCGAAGATCGTGCCGACCTCGGGTTCGTTGACCAGGAAGTCGATGAGTGCCGCGGCCGCCTCGGGCTCGGCGGTGTTGGCCGAGGCGGACAGCAGTTGGGACGGCTTCCAGAACTGTTGCGGACCGTCGTCCCCCGAGGGCATCGGGAGCATCCTGATGTCCTGCCCGGTGTCGGCCGAGTAGCCGGCCAGGAAGTTGTCCCACGCGAAGTCGGCCGCGACCTCGCTCTGGCTGAAGCCGGTCAGGGGCTCGATCTGCTTGGCTCGCTGTGTGGGGTAGAACGCGCCCGCCTCGCGCAGGCTTTGCCCGGACTCCAGCCACCGGGCCATGTCGTCGCGATCGAAGTTGAGCCCGCCGTCGACCGTGAAGGGCTCGACGCCCTGCTGGATGAGCCACTGCAGGAAGAACCAGAACGTTCCGGTGAAGTCGGCCGCGCCGAATACGGCCGGTTCGTCGTCGCCGCCGGATCGGGAGACGGTGACGATCCAGTCGTTCAGCTCGTCCCAGGTGTATCCCTTGGCGAGGGGCTCGATGTCGAGGCGCTCCAGGACGTCCGCGTTGTAGAACAGAGCGAGTGTGTTCGTGCTGGTCGGGATCCCGAACTGCCCGCCGTCGATCTGCGCCGATGACAGCAGGGTCTGGTCGATCCCGCCCAGATCCAGGTTGACGCCCTCCTGCGCCCGCAGATCGAGGAGCTGGCCGGTCGCGCCGTACTTGCGCAGATAGGTCAGGTCCATCTGGACGACGTCGGGCAGGGCGCCGCCGGCAGCCTCGGTGGCGCGGGCGGGCCAGTAGTCCTCGCCCGACTGGAACTGGGTCTGCACGGTGATGTTCGGGTACTTCTCCTCGAACAGGTCGACCGCTTGCTCGTACCGGGCGGCGCGGTCGTCGTCGCCCCACCAGGCGAGCGAGATCGTGATGTCGCGGTCGGTGTCGAGCCGCTCGCCCGAGCCGGGCTCCGTGGTAGCCGCTCCTGCGCCGCAGGCGGTCAGGGTCAGGGCGATGGCGATCATCGCTGCGCCGGCGGCGCTGCCTGTGGGTTTCATGCCGTGCCTCCTTGCTGGTCTGTCATGGCCTTCGCCCCCGGGCGAGGTCTCACCTTCCGACCCGCGGGATCGGGACCCGCGACCAGTCGGTGTCGGACGCGAGGTAGAAGCCCGGGTAGGACGGCTGGTTGTAGGCCGTCTGCTGCCGGGCCACCTCGGCGCGGTACTGGGGGTCGTGCATGAGGGTGTACATCTTGATGCCGGTGAGCTCGGTGGCCGTGTACAGCCGCAGCGCGGACGAGTCGGCCGTGCGGACGAGCACCTCCTCGCGCCAGTCGCCCAGGACGTCGGCCACGAGCGACGGGGTGCCCTTGGTGGAGTTGTTCGTGAGCGTGCCGTCGAGGGTCGCGAGGACGCCGCGGGTCGCGTCGACGATCGTCGGCGTCTCCTCGCCCGAGCCCTTCACGGTCTGCGTCGTCCCGTCGGCGGCCCAACGGACGGAGAAGTTGGAGCCCTGCGGCGGCACCGGGAGCCGTCGCCCGTCCGCGCTGAGCGTTCCGGAGGCCGCGGTGCCGGCCGGCATAGCCGCCCAGACCTCGATGCCCGGGGTGGTCGGGTCGACGTCGCCGATCATCGCCCGACCGGTGTCGCGCCCGGAGTACGCGCCGAAGAGCACCTCGCCGGTCGCGGCGTCGCGCATCGCGGCTCCGTACGGTGCGCCGGTGCCGTTCTCGTGGCAGGTCCAGATCTCCAGACCCGGCCGCGCCGGGTCGATGTCCGTGACGTGCAGGGCGTCCCCGTGCCCGAGGCGGGCCAGTGCCCCGGGGTCCTTGCTCCCCTCCGGGAGGTAGTCGTGCGAGGAGTAGAGCAGGGACCCGTCGTCGTCGAGCGTCGCGGAGCCGTAGACGACCTCCTGCCTGCCGTCGGCGTCGACGTCCGCCACGGACAGCGAGTGGAAGCCCTGTCCCGCGAACGTTCCCAGCTCCGGATCCGTACCCACCCGGTCCATCTGGGCGAACGGGTTGGTCGACGGCGTCCAGCCGCTGTCCGCGAGCCATCGCTGCCGGAGCTGGCGACCGTCCCAGTCGTAGGCAGCGACCACGGACCTGCTGTAGTAGCCGCGGGCGAAGATCACGGACGGGTGCTGCCCGTCGAGGTAGGCGACTCCGGAGAGAAAGCGGTCCACGCGGTTCCCGGGCTCGATCCGCGCGGCCGCGTAGTCGCCCCAGCGCAGACCATCGTCGGTCCGCCCTGGCTCGTAGTCGACGGTCTCCAGCTCGCGGCCGGTCCGACCGTCGAACACCGAGAGGTACTCCGGCCCGGAGAGCACGAAGCCCTCGAACGTGCGCAGGTCGTTCGCGGTGTTGCGGCTGGGCGCGTAGACGTCCATGAAGTGGTCCGCGAGCGCCCGCGCGTCGGCGTCGGACAGCGGATAGTCGTACCGGGGCTCGATGCCGAAGGCCTCCTCCAGGGTGGCGGGCCACTGCCCGCTCGCCACCTCGGGGTTGTCCGTCCAGGCCCGGAACATGTCCACGACGTGCTCGTAGTAGTCGGCGGCGCTGTAGCGGTAGTCCGCGCCGTGGGTGACGCCCGCCGCACGGTCGTCGCGTGGGATGGTCACGTGGGTCGTGCGGTGCGGCCGGCCGTCGCGGTAGGTGGTGACAGCCGTGCCGGGGGCGGACTTGACCATGAGCTCGGCCCGGCCGTCGCCGTCGAAGTCGTACACGGGGAACTGGGTGTAGTGGGATCCGGCGCGGATGTTGACGCCGAGGTCGATGCGCCAGAGCTGGGTGCCGTCCAGCTCGTAGGCGTCGAGGATCTCGGTGCCGGTGTATCCCTTCTGGGAGACATCCTTGGAGTTGGTCGGGTCCCACTTCAGGACGATCTCGTAGGCGCCGTCGCCGTCGAGGTCGGCGACGCTCGCGTCGTTGGCGCGGTAGGTGTAACTCTCTCCCGCCGGGGTGACCCCGCCGGCCGGCTTGTTCAGCGGGATGTCCAGGTGGCCCTGGTCCCAGGCGGTGACCGAGGCGGAGCGGGGTCCGGCCGGGGTCTGCTTCTTGCCGGTGACCGGGGCGACGGCGTAGCGCGCCCGGGCGCTTCCTTGGCTGTCCAGGTAGTTGGTCGAGTCGGTGACGGTCGCGATGCGACGCCCGTCGCGGTAGACGGCGAACGCCGGGCCGGTCAGGCCGGAGCGCGTGTGCCCGGTGGCCTCGTTGCCGAGGAGGCGCCAGGAGAGGAAGACGCCTTCGCTGGTTTGAGCAGCGACCAGGCCGCGGTCCAGGTCTTCCAGCTGGACGGTACGGGTTGTCGGCTTGTTCGTGCCGGTGGTGGCCGCAGCCCAGGCGGTGGTGCTCGTGGCAGCGAGTACTCCCGCCGCCAGCATCGCTACGGCGCATGCCGCTGCTCTCGGTGTTCTCACTTGGATCCTCCGTTGCGTCGTTGCACGGGTGGTTTCGTCAGCCCCGTCGTTGGGGGTGGTCGTGTTGCGGGGCGCGGCTTCGGGCGTCAGCCCTTGAGACCCTGCGTGGCTACGCCGTCGACGATGTAGCGCTGGAAGAGGGCGAAGAAGATCATCACCGGCACCAGGGCGAGTACCGCCATGGCCATCTGCGCGCCGTAGTCGGACACCGAGGTCTGGTCTACGTAGAGGCGCAGGGCGATGGGCAGGGGGTACAGGTCTGGCTTCTTCAGGTAGAGCAGGGGCCCGAGGAAGTCGTTCCAGGACCAGATGAACGCGAAGATGCTGCTGGTGATGATCGCGGGCCGCATAAGCGGCAGCATGATCGAGCGGAAGATCCGCACGTGCCCTGCGCCGTCGATGCGTGCGGCCTCGTCGAGCTCGCGAGGCAGGTTGCGCATGAACTGCACCATGAGGAACACGAAGAACGCCTCGCCGGCGAGGAACTTGGCCGCCAGGATCGGGATGTACGTATTCACCATCCCGAGCTGGTTGAACATGATGTATTGCGGGATGATCACGACGTGGAACGGCAGCAGGAGCGTGCCGATCATGATGGCGAAGAAGACCTTCCGGCCGGGAAAGTCGATGCGCGCGAACGCGTACGCGCTGATCGTCGAGGACAGGACGACTCCGACGACGGACAGGACCGCGAGGATCATCGAGTTGCCGAAGAACGTCCAGAATCCGACTCCGCCGATGCCGGAGAGGGCGGTGGCGAAGTTGTCCAGGGACAGGTTGTCCGACCAGAGACTGATGTTGCCGATGATCTCGTTCGACGGTTTGAAGCTGCTCATCAGCATCCAGACGCCGGGGTAGAGCACGACGACGGTCAGCGCAATCATGAGCAGGTGGAACACGATCGAGCGGACGCTCCGGCGGCGCCGGGCCGCCTGACGTGTCCCGGGGACGGCCTGGTTCCGACGGGACGTCGTGCCGAGCTGGTCCTGGGTCTGCTGGACGTTCGCAGGCGTTACGGTCTGGATGACGCTCATCGGTTGTCTCCCGAGTAGTGGACCCAGGCGTTGGAGGTCTTGAACAGGATCGCGGTGATCACGCCGACCACAGCAACCAGGACCCACGCCATGGCCGAGGCGTAGCCCATGTCGAACTGGGCGAACCCGCGGATGTACAGGTAGAGCGTGTAGAAGAGGGTCGAGTCGGCCGGCCCTCCGGTGCCGCCGGAGATGATGAACGCCGAGCCGAAGACCTGGAACGCTCCGATGGTCTCCAGAAGCAGGTTGAAGAAGAGCACCGGGGAGAGCATCGGGATCGTGATCTGCCAGAACTTGCGGACGGGGCCGGCGCCGTCGACCGATGCGGCCTCGTACAGCTCGGTCGGGACCTGCTTGAGGCCGGCCAGGAAGATCACGGTGGGTGCCCCGAAGGTCCACACCGCCAGCAGGATGAACATCGGCATGGTCTTGTCGGGGTCACCGACCCATCCCCCGGCCGGAAACCCGAAGAGCTGCTGGGCCTGGTCGGCGATGCCGCCGTCGATGAACATCGCCTTCCAGACGATGGCGATCGACACGCTCGCCCCGATCAGTGACGGGGCGTAGAAGATGGACCGGTAGACACCCTGGCCCCGCTGCTTCAGGTTGAGCAGGAGCGCCACGGCCAACGACGCGGCCAGCTTGATCGGTGTGCCGACGAGGACGTAGACGGCGGTCACCTTGGCCGACGCCCAGAACCTGCGGTCCTCGAACAGGGCGGTGAAGTTGTCCAGGCCGACCCATCGTGGGGCACGGAACAGGTCGTAGTCCGTGAACGCGAGGTAGAGCGAGGCCACCATCGGAAATGCTGTCAGCAGGACGAAGCCCAGCAGCCACGGCGACAGGAACGCATAGCCGGCACCGGCATTCTTGCACCGCTGGACGCTTCCTGGAGCTGGCGTCGCCTTCCGCGGGGCGCGTCGACTGTCCAGGCCCGATCCTGTCGGCGTGGCGATGCTCACGACTGGCCCACGGTGCTGTCGGCGATCGAGAACCACTCGGCCACGAACTCGTCGACCGTGATGTTCCCGTACTGCAGCTCCTCGCTCAGGCGCTTGAACTCGGCTTCGAGCGCTCCGACGCCCTCGACGGGCACCGGGACCTGCTCGGTGACGACGTCCGCGACGTCCTCCTCGTACTGCACCACCCGCTCGTCGACCGAGCCGGGCTCGACGTCCATGGCGTCGATCTGCGCCTGAGTGGCGGGCACGCCCTTCGAGGTCCCGAAGATCTCACCGACCTCGGGCGCGTTGGTGAGGAAGTCGATGAGCGCTGCAGCGGCCTCGGGCTCGGCGGTGCTGCTGGATGCGGACAGCAACATCCCCGGCTTCCAGAACTGCTGGGGGCCGTTCTCGCCCGACGGCATCGGGAGCATCTTGACCTCCTGCCCCGTCTCGGCCTCGTAGCTGCCCAGGAAGTTGTCCCAGGTCATCCCCGCTGCCTGCTCACCGACGGTGAACCCTTCGAGCGGCTCGATCTGCTTGGTCCGCTTGATCGGGTAGAAGGCTTCGGCGTCACGCAGGTCCTGGCCACGGTTGAGCCACTCGGTCATCTGGGCCTCGTCGAAGTTCAGCTGACCGTCCTCGGTGAAGGGCTCCACTCCCTGCTGGATCAGCCACGACAGGAAGAACCAGAGCTGACCCGTGTAGTCACTGAACCCGTAGACCACCGGGTCGTGGCCAGCGCCCGCCTGCGAGACCTGCTCGGTCCACTCGTTGAGGTCGTCCCAGGTGTATCCCTCGGCCGGCGGATCGATGCCGAGCTCCTCGAGGAGGTCGGCGTTGTAGAACAACGCGAGCGTGTTGGTGCTGATGGGGATGCCGAACTGACCGCCGTCGATCTGGCCCGAAGAGATCAGGGAATCGTCGATCCCGTCGACGTCGAGGTTGACCCCGACCTGGCCGTTGAGGTCGAGCAGTTGCCCGGTCGCGCCGTACTGCCGCAGGTAGGACAGGTCCATCTGGACGACGTCCGGCAGCGCGCTGCCCGCGGCTTCTGTCGCACGGGCGGTCCAGTAGTCGTCGAACGCCTGGAACTGCGTCTGCACGGTGATGTTGGGGTGGGCCTCCTCGAACAGGTCGATGGCCTCCTCGTACATGACGGCGCGGTCGTCGTTGCCCCACCAGGCCATGGAGAGCGTGATGTCCCGGTCGGTGCTCAGCGCCTCGGCAGAACCTGGCTCGGTGTTCTCGACCCCGCCGCCGCACGCGGTGAGGGAGAGGGTGACCACGGCCGCGGCCGCGCCGGCCGCCATACGCGTGAACCTCATGTGAGCCTCCTTGCTCGTTCCAAATGTCTCGTCCGGCGACGTCGCCGGCGCGGAATGAAACGTTACAAAGCAAGGAGGCGATCACCCTCGGCACGGCCGAGAACCGATCATTTCCGGTCGGCGCGCGGGTCCTTTTGCTCGATCGGCAGCAGCATGGACGGGACACGACGAACGGAAGCGAGGCTGGACGATGAGCGAACGCACCCAGCGGGTGGTGATCGTCGGCGGCGGGTTCGCCGGCTACAACGCGGCCAAGGCCCTGCTCCGCGCCCTGCCGCGCACGGCCGACGTCGAGATCGTGCTGGTGAACCGGACCGACTACTTCCTCTACCTGCCGCTGCTGCCGGAGGTGGCAGCGGCCGTGATCGACCCGCGGCGGGTGACGGTCTCGATCCCGGCGACCCTGCGCGGCGTCCGCCTCGCGCTGGGCGACGTGACGGCGATCGACCCGGAGCGGGAGGTCGTCGCGTACACCGACCCCGAGGGCGCGGCGCACGAGCTGCGGTACGACCGGCTGATCCTGGCGGCGGGCAGCGTCACCCGGCTGCTGCCCGTTCCCGGCGTCGCCGAGCACGCGCACGGGTTCCGCGGCGTCGCCGAGGCCCTGTACCTGCGCGACCACGTGATCCGCCAGGTGGAGCTCGCCGCCGCGACCGACGACCCGGCCGAGCGGGACGCGCGCTGCACGTTCGTCGTCGTCGGTGCCGGCTACACCGGTACCGAGGTGGCCGCGCAGGGGCCGCTGCTCACCCGGGCGCTGCTCCGCCGGCACCCCGTGCTGGCGCGGCAGCGGGTGCGCTGGCTGCTGCTGGACCTCGCGCCCAAGGTGCTCCCGGAGCTCGACCCGCGGCTGTCGCGCACCGCCGCCCGGGTGCTGCGCGAGCGCGGCGTCAAGGTGCTCACCGGCGTCTCGGTCCAGGAGGCGACGCCCGACGGCGTCCGGCTCACCACGGGCGCGGACGTCGCCGCCCGCACTCTGGTCTGGTGCGTCGGCGTCCGGCCCGACCCGCTGGTGAGCGGCACCGGGCTCGAGACGCAGAAGGGTCGCCTGGTCGTCGACAGGACGCTCGCCGTGCCCGGGCACCCGCGGATGTTCGCCTGCGGGGACGCCGCGGCCGTGCCGGACGTCACCCGTCCCGGCGAGGTCACGGCGATGACGGCGCAGCACGCCACCCGACAGGGCACGCTGGCGGGCCGCAACGTCGCGGCGTCGCTGGGTTACGGGGAGAAGGGCGCGTACAAGCACCACGACCTGGGGTTCGTCGTGGACCTCGGCGGCCTCCAGGCAGCGGCCAACCCGCTGCAGGTCCCGCTGTCGGGGTTCCCCGCGAAGGTCGTCACGCGCGGCTACCACCTGATCTCGATGCCCGGGAACCGGGCCCGGACCGCCGTCGACTGGCTGCTCGACGCCGTGCTGGGCCGCCAGTCGGTCCAGCTCGGGATCGTGCGGGGCGCCGCCGTGCCGCTCGACACGACGCCGCCCCAGGCCTGACCGGCTCAGGCGACCGGCGCACCCAGCACCTGGTGCACCGAGGCGACGGCGCTCGACCCCTCGCCGACGGCGGCCGCCACGCGCTTCATCGAGCCGCGCCGCACGTCGCCGACCGCGAACACGCGCGGGACCGACGTCTCGAACGGGAGCGGGCCGCGCCCGAGCCCCGACCACTGCGTCAGGGCCTCGGGCGACACGTCGACGCCGGTGCGGATGAAGCCCGCCGGGTCCCGGTCGAGCGCCTGCAGCCAGGTCGTGGCGGGCTCGGCCCCGATGAAGCAGAACAGGCCCCGCGCCTCGACCTGCCCGGCGGTGTCGATCGAGACGGACTCGAGGTGCCCGTTGCCGCCCAGCCCGACGATGTTCGACTCGCGGTGGATGTGGATCCGCGGGTCCTCGGTGAGCCGGTTGACCAGGTACGACGACATCCGGGCGCCCAGGTCGCCGCCGCGCACCACGAGGTGCACCGGGCAGCCGTTCGCCGCGAGGTAGAGCGCGGCCTGGCCCGCGGAGTTGGCGCCGCCCACGACCACCACGGGCGACTCGGTGACCTGCTTGAGCTCCAGGGGCGTGGCCGCGTAGTGGATGCCGGACCCCTCGTACTCCGCCCAGCGGTCCAGGTGCAGCCGCCGGTAGGCCGCACCGGAGGCGACGATGGCCGCGCGGGCCCGGATGGTCCGGCCGTCGGTCAGGGTCAGCTCGAGCTCGTCCCCGACCGGGCGCAGCGCCGCCGTCTCGCACGGCGCGCAGACGCGCACCCCGAACTTGATGGCCTGCAGCGTCGCCTGCCCGATCAGGGCGCCGCCGCTCACGCCGAACGGGAAGCCCAGGAAGTTCTCGATCCGGGACGTCGACGCCGCCTGCCCGCCAGGCGCGATCGCCTCCAGCAGCAGGGTGCTGAGCCCCTCGGAGGCGGCGTAGATCGACGCCGCGAGGCCGGCGGGCCCACCGCCGATCACGACGAGGTCCACGACGTCGTCGTCGGTGGCCTCGTAGCTCAGGCCGAGGCGCTCGGCGATGATCCCGGGCGTGGCCCGCACGATCGGCTCGCCCTGCACGAACGCGATGGGCAGGTCCTCGGGGGCGTAGTCGTGCAGCGGGTGCGACAGGCTGCCGTCCGCCGGCATGGGGACGGCGGTGTGGACCAGGTCGAGCCGCTCGGCGAACCGGCGCAGCGCGAGGTACTCCCCCGACGACTCCTGCCCGACGAACTTCAGGGTGAGCGCCGCCGGGCCCCGCCGGAGCAGCTCCCGCCGGGCCCAGAGCGCGTGCAGGATGGCGTCGCCGAGCTCGTCCTCCTGCGCCAGGATGCGGCGCAGCTCCGGCCGGGCGAGGAACCAGACCCGGCCCGGACCCGTGGCCCGGGCCGACAGGAACGCGCTCTGGCCGTTGAGCAGCCCCAGCTCGCCCGCGAACGAGCGCGGCCCCATGGTGGCGACGACCTCCTCGCCGATCCAGCGCAGCGCGTCCCGCACCACCTCGACCTCGCCGGACTCGACCAGGACCATGGGGTAGTCCCGCTCGCCGGTCCGGAACACGTAGTCGCCCGCTACGACGTCGCGCGGGGTCGCCCGGGCGAGCAGCTTCTCCCACTGCGCGTCGGTGAACCGCGGGGTGAGCTCGGGGTCGGTGAACTGCTGCTGCGTGGTGGTCATCTCCGCCCTCCTCCGGGGTGGCCCATCGTATCGCCGGGGCAGGCGGCGGTCCCGGGATCGTGGCGGGCGGAGCGCCCGGCTACGGCCCGGTGACCAGCAGGACCGTCGTGGCCGTGGTCATCTCGCGGCGAGGCCGTTCTCGAACAGGTCGACGAGCGCGGAGGCGAACCGGTCGGCGTCGAGCCCCGGGTCGTCCTGCAGCGCCTGCTGGTAGCCCTCGACGGCGCACAGGATCGCGTGCGCGGCCTGTTCCAGCGGGACCGGGCGCAGCGCGCCGGCCGCGTGTGCCGCCCGGAGCACGCGCAGCAGCGGCTCCCGGAGCAGCGCCTCGTCGAACGCCGCGGGCTCGCCCGGCCGCTTCCACCCCGCGGACAGGCGCCACAGCGCGCCGACGTCGTCACGGTGCGTGTCCTGCCAGTGCACGAAGCCGTGTAGGTAGGCCGCCAGCCCCTGCTCGGGCGACCCCGCCGCGGCGACGGCCGCGTCGATCGCCGCCAGGCAGTCGCCGAGCACCGTGTCGGTGAGGACCGTGAGCAGCTCGTCCTTGTCCGCGAAGTGGTAGCTGATCATCCCCGGGCTGGACAGGCCGGCCTCGGTGGCGATGCGCCCGAACGAGGCCTTGGACAGTCCCTCGCGCGCGATCACCCGCACGGCGGCCTCGACGATCTGGGCGCGCCGCGCCGTCGTCGTGAAGGACGGTCTTACTTGCACGAACAGACCTTAGCGCGCGAACAGCGAAGCGCCGGTGCCACCGAGAGG